>DATGZD010000050.1:0-9925 GCA_035297385.1 Candidatus Sulfotelmatobacter sp.
AAAATAGTACGATTTACGAATGGCGTCGCTGGTTATTGTGGTGGGGCCGCTGGGATTTGAACGCACCCCTCAATGGCGATGTATCGCCACTTCTGCAGATTTCTACGCAATCATTCTCTCTTTTTTTGAGGTCGTCTGAATTTGCTCAAGTCCCTCAGTGGCAACGTCCCCCGCAGCCCTTTTTTGGATTCCTATCGTTTGGCTGTTCTCAACATTTCTACCGCAGGATAACGGTTTAAACCAGAAACACTGGCTAGTCAAGCGTCTTCGAAGATGAACAATTCATCAATTGTGGTCTGTAAAGCCTTTGCGATGTCGTGTGCCAGCATGAGAGAGGGGTTGTAGTTTCCTTTTTCTATGAAGAGGATGGTTTCTCTTCGCACTCCGACCTTTTTTGCGAGTTCTTCTTGGGTGAGGTCGTATCTTGCCCTCAACTCTTTGATCCTGGTCCACATCTTCGTCATGGTTCTCCTTTTCTGCCAAAGTGCCATCGGAGCACGAGAAAGGACACGCTGGATACCAGGAGCGCTGCTATCATGGGGTAGCCTGCTTCGATTTCTGGTATGCCGAAAAACTCTCTTCCAACGATATTGACCAGCAGGTATGCTACGATGAAGTATTGACCCATGAACATGGCGTAATAAGAAGCTTTCCAATTCAGCTTTCGAGTTCGCTCATCAGCCAACGGAAACCCAGACTTCTTATCTTTGAGCCTTTTCCAAAGGACCAAGGCCGCAATTAGAATCATCAGTGCGAGTATTCCAGTGCTTACGATTGGCCAAGTGAAATCAGCCATTTCATACTCCTTCGGTTCGTTGACTTTGCGTCCCCGCTTTCCTTCTCAATTTGAAGGCGCTGACAATTGACAACAACACCCCGGCACCGATAAATGAGTAGCCAATTAACCTATCCCCGTTGCCAAAAACGATTCCAAGAACTACTAGCGTACTTCCAAGAGTTATTAATTCTTGACTTCTCATTTTTCTTAACCTCCATTATTTATTTCACACATTATATTATGTTTACCACACTTTATGTTATATATACTTAATATGAGATGATTTAAAGCTTTCTGTATTTTCTCAGCCAGCTTTCAGGCTTAACAGACCCTTCAGGTCCTTGTCCTTTCTAGGCTAATCTCTCCAGTAGCGCAAAAGCCTCAGAATTGGCTTATTTTGGTATAATACGGCAGAATAGAGGTTGGTGGGGCCGCTGGAATTTGCTCCCGGTGGTCAATGTCGACATGTCCCGTCGCCCCTTTTTCTGGAGTTCTCCAGTTTTGGTTTCTCTATTGTTTTGTGTGTTGACTATGCAACTGCTGATATTGCAAAGAAACTAAAAATGAAAGCGTCTGGAAGGAAATGGATTAGCCATGCCCAGAAGAACCCTTTTGTTTCCAGCATGCTTTTGCCTAGGAACCAGCCTAGAAAACTTGCCAGAAGTACGCCAAGCAAACCGCTGGGCACGCCATAGAAGTGACCGAGCCCAAACAACACCGTTGTGATCAGAAGAGCTTGCCTCTTTCCAACGATAGCCAATAATTCTGACAATGGAGCTGCTCTAAGTGTAAATTCCTCATTGAACGCATTAATCAAAGCGATTAGAAGAGCAATTGGAATCAGCGGAAGAACTCTGGAAATAGCATCCATATAAGGAAAACTGCTAGCCGCAAGATAAACAAACGTTACAACGGCAAATACAACTGCAAAAATAGTGCCAATTTTCGTCCATGGTTCGGGCTTCTTCATTCCCAGTAGTCTAGATGGCTCAACTGGGGCGTCGATTCTTCCTTTTGTAAGGAACAAATCTTGACGTTTCCTTCCTCTAAGCAACAAAAACGAAAGAATTACTAGTGCTGGAGACAGCCTCAGAATGTGGGTTGTAACTGCTGAAAGAGCCCAAGGCTGTTGTGCTTCAAAGCTAATCCAAAGCGAGCTTGAACGTACCAACGGAATTACCCCAAACTGCCAACCTCCTCCAAACCCGAAAAAGAATAGCAAAAGCAATATGAATACAAAGCCTCTTAGTGGCTTCAAGTTTGCACGAACATACGTTAGACCAAAGATAAAAATTAACCCAATTGCATGAACCCAAGGCCACCAGGGCGGTTCTTGTGTGGCGAATTCCCTCCAAAGTATAAGCCCAATAGAACTCGAAAGCAACATGGCTATCCAAGCAATTGCGGCTATCGTTCGCCAAGAATCATGCATATTATTTGCCATTTCAACACGACCAAGAGTCTTGGCTACATTAATTATTTTCCAGGATGCAAGAGCGTTCCTACGATTAGGTTGGCAAATAAGTATGTCAACAGAACATATGGCCACATGTATCCGTTGAGAATATTCCAACCGATAAGGATCTCTTGAACTGGGCGACCAATAGCAAGGCTTCCTCCCCATTCGAATAGTAATTCCAATCCTAGCCAGAGTAATCCGACAAGCACTAAATCCTTAGTTTCATATTTCTTTGCATAACGAAGCATAAAATATGCAAAAATGAAAATATACACAATCCTTGTGGACATTCCAATCTGGTGAGCTGTCAATTCTCCCCATCTAGGCTCATATACTAGACCTATGAGAATGAAAAAGTTGAAACCTGATACCAGTGTCTCCATCAACCAAACGCGGGCTCCCAACTTCATCAGATAAAAATTCATGCAAATCCAAACCCGATACCCGTAAACCCTTAGGACCTATTTTTTTGTGCCAAAAGAATATCTAATTGCGTTTCTAGGACAATTATCTACGCAGCTGCCACAGAGGATGCATTCTGAATCTTCAATCGACCCGCTTTGAACCATTGAATTCACGTCTAAACTCATCGAGCAGTTCTTTGAGCATGTATGGCAGCTAGTACATTTGTCTTTGTCCGCAACAAGTTGCAGCGAAGGCCACTTGCCCGCATTGCGGATTTTTCTTCCAATTATCATGAAAGGCGCCATCCAGCATCCTGAATGACAAAATGCTCTCTTGCCAGCCGCAAGTGAGGCCCCGGCGATGAGAAGAAAGAAAACAAGAAATGTTATGGCTGATGTGATGTCCGAGATTGAAATTCCATAATACGTTTGATAAAATGGGTCAACAGCTTTTACTCCGCCTGATTGAAGAAACACTATAATTACTATTGATATCCATGGCGCCCAAATGAAGTACTTAATTAGGTTTCGTTTTTTTCCATTATAGTTTTTGCCATTGACTCTTAAGGTAAGTTCTTGTATTGCTCCTCCAGGACAGAGCCATCCGCAAAAAAGCCTTCCAAGAAAGAGTGAACCTATGAACATTCCTAGAAAGCTGATGAAACTGCCCGCTATTATGCCTTCGGAACCGCCCGCGATGATAAGATACGGGGAAAGGTAATAGTACACAATTGGGAAAAGGAATACCATGAAGATGAGTAATGATTTTCTTATCTTCTGCCTTCGACTCACTTTCATACTGCAACCCTTTTTGCAGTTCCTTACATTAAGACCTTTTATAACCCCGTTATATAAGGTTTAAGGATTTGTCAGAGCTCTGGATGCAAATATAATAAAAGGAGACTTTTGAAAACGATGACTACGTCTGTAGGCAGCATCAAATCTTAAAGAAGCTACAGAGCTAATTGAAGCAGGATTCGAATACGTCTGCGAGTTTAGCGATGTCAAAATCTTCCGAAAGCGGAAGTGAGACCCTATATAAATAGGGGCCGCTGGGAATGTGGTGGGGCCGCTGGGATTTGCTCCCTGCCCTCAGTGGCGACATCTCCCGCCGCCCATTTTTTTTTCTTTCAAGTCGAGGATTGATTTAGTATTGAGGCAATTAGTCTGCGCTCTGCTTTACGTCGATGCTCTATTAAGGTCGAACTTCTTAATCCAAGCTTCTTTGCAAGTTCTTGTGAGCTCGTCTTTCTTGGTGTGTCGTAATAGCCTTCTTTAAACGAAGTAACCAGAACTGATCTTTGTTTTTGTGTTAGGCAAGAGAGAGGAGCATTTGAAGAGAAACTTGCATCAGACAGTGAAAGGATTTTGTATTTCATTCCGGCCTCTTCAATGGTTTTCAATAAAGACCTAAGTTGTTTGGGCGTTCCAAGAAAAGTCACCTTAACTTTTCCGTCAGTTATTTCCAGGGGTGTAGGAAAATACCCTCCAGCTGATAGAAGTCTGTGCTCATCAGTATTTGATGACAAAATTCCTTTTACAAAGTAAATAGCGCCATTTTCTTCTTGTTCTAGAAGCTCTATTTTGGTATTCTCCAGATGAGCATACGGCAAAATTTTTTCTACACTGGTCGAAGAGTCTCTAAATTGGATTTTCATTATTGCAGTGAATTCCTTTCCATCGAATCTAAGCAAATGCAGAATCTCATTTGATTGAATGGCACTCAAAGGGGAGTTTTGGAAAAACCCAGAGTCCTCAGCAAATTCCAAGACGAGTTTGCGCATGAGATT
The DNA here is from genome assembly GCA_035297385.1 of Candidatus Sulfotelmatobacter sp. Taxonomy (GTDB): domain Archaea; phylum Thermoproteota; class Bathyarchaeia; order Bathyarchaeales; family Bathycorpusculaceae; genus UBA11855. Next base: position 4,432 of record DATGZD010000050.1, read on the forward strand.
TCAATTGGCCGCTCTTGGGTTAAGAGTCTATCTGAAAATTGCCAAAAATGCCAACCTAAAGCGGTACAACAGTAATCAACAGGTGGTTGCATTAGATAGAGAACCGGGACAAATCAGGGGATTCCAAAAGTGCGAATAACAATCGCTGCAGCAGGCAGTCGAGGAGATGTTGAACCATACATCGCGTTGGGTAAGGGACTGCAAACAGCCGGCCACTACGTCAGGGTGATGAGTCATCAAAACTTTGATTCACTTGTAAGTTCTCACGGGCTGGAGTTTTACGGAACAGCGGGAAATGTACAGGAAATAGCTCAAGGCAATGAAATGAGTGGACGAATAGAAAAGGGCAGTTTTCTGTCAGTCATTTCTCAGATGAAAAGGGAAGCAGAAACCCAGGCTGTCGAATTTGCTAACACGGGGCTTGTCGCATGCCAAGGAATGGATTGCATGCTTGCAGGTGTAGGAGGATTGTTCATGGCCGCTGCTTTGGCAGAAAAGTTCAGAATTCCGCTGCTCCAAGCATATTATATTCCTTTTACGCCAACAGGGGCATTTCCAAGCTTTCTATTTCCTAGTCTTCCCAAATGGTCTGGGCGTTTTGCCAATCGTTTATCCTATCACATTGCTAGACAGATTATCTGGCAAGGTTTCCGTTCAGCAGATGCGCTGGCAAGAAAACAAGTGCTTAGTTTGGATAAATCACCCTTTTTCGGACCCTACAAAACTCTAAATGATGAAGAACTGCCAATTCTCTACGGCTACAGTCCGTCAATAATTCCTCCTGCTCCGGACTGGAACGAGAACGTTCGCGTTACAGGTTTTTGGTTCTTAGATGAACCGACTGACTGGAAACCTCCGGAAGACTTGGTTGGTTTTCTTGAAAGTGGGACTCCTCCCGTCTACATCGGATTTGGCAGTATGAGCAGCAAAAACCCAGAAGAAACCGCAAATCTTGTCTTATCAGCTCTAAACGAAACAAAACAAAGAGCAATTATTTCTTCTGGTTGGAATGGACTGATGAAGAAAGATTTGCCGTCGAGTGTGCTTATGGTTGATTCAGTTCCTTTTTCTTGGCTGTTTCCAAAGATGGCAGCAGTTGTTCATCATGGTGGCGCTGGAACAACTCACTATGGGGTTAGAGCTGGTATTCCATCGGTTATTGTTCCATTCTTTGGTGACCAGCCATTCTGGGCAAACAGAACTACTAAGCTCGGCGTTGGACCAGAGCCGATTGCTCGCAAAAAACTGACCGCCGAAAGACTTGCTAGTGCTATCAAAGTTGCCTTAACCGACGAGGCAATGCGAAGCCGCGCCTTTGATTTGGGCTCTAAGATTCAAGCTGAGAAAGGAGTAGAGAACGCAGTGGTTACAGTGCAAGAAATAGCAAAATGGTTTAACAAAAAGATAGGTGCTCAGTAGTGGACTCAGGGATAAAGCCAAAGTACATTTTTGCGGTGGCCATATCCTTTTTTGTTTTTCAGTTGTTCCTGTTCATAAAGTCCTTCCCTGCATTGTATGCTCTTTATCTGGGTTTTGTTGAAGCCTACAAAGTAAGCGACTTCTTTTGGGTCTCATTATTGGCGTCTTCTGAGATTATTGGCGAAATTGGATTAATCGTGCGCTTTGCTGGCGCTTGTTTTGCCCTCTTATTTGCCTGGCGGCTTGCTAGAAATGGGCACTTTGTTTTTTCGCATTTGAGAAAAGCTGTGTTTCTTGAAGGTTCAAATTATCTTTTTCTTTTGCCGTTTATAACAGCTTTTTTTGCTACTCCGAATACCTCAATTATAACTATCGAAGCTGGTTTTTCTTACACGCTTCAGATTGTGCTTGTTTCGTTGCCTTTTCTGGTTCTTTATTCCAAAATGAGAAAGCCAGACGTGAACCTTGCACAAATGGGTAGGTGGGTAGCTATAGCTGCAGTTGGTTTCACATTTGCCTTATGGGTTAAGCATTTCTTTATGAACTTGTATGCTCTCCAAGTTAATCTGGAAGATCCCATTCTGCTTGCAGGTTTGTTGAATTCTGTTTTGACGATGTTTATTGCGGGTATTATTTTGCTTGTTGTACTCTTACCTGTAATTAGGAAGCATAAGGCGAATTTCAATTCAAGGGCAGTAGGGGTAGCTTTCTTGCTCATTGGATTTTATTTTGTGGTTTTTATTGTTGTTTCCATTCTAAGTGTGAGTTATTTGACGTTTCTCAGTTTGACCGATTTGTGGGCGCTAGCGCTTATTGTTCCAGGTTTAGGGTTAATTAGAGGTAAGTAGACTGAGCCGAACAGCAAGTTTGAAATTATGTTAGAGAAAGGTGACGCCCACGAACTAATCAGGATTCAGATTGGCTTCACATCTGCGTGAGGAGTTATCCAGAACAAGTAAACTTTTGTCTGCAGTAGCATCCCGACGGGCTTGATCAATTTTGTCATTTTGTCTGAGCCTGCATTCTCGATGGATTGGACGTAGTCGGATGTTTTTCCAAAGGGTTGGTGCCTGCTTAAGCGCGCGCTACAACTGCTCAAAGAAACCGGAATGAGAGCCGGAGAAGCCTCAATGCTTCAATGGATAGACTTCAACTTCGACAACAAAACTGTCAACGTTACACCAGAAAAAGGCAGCGAAGCGCGCCAACTTAAAATATCCACCCAGCTAATCGCAATGCTAAACAGCCTACCAAAAGAAAAACCCAGCCCCTTTGAATGCTCACACCGGCACTTTGCTAGGCACTTCAGAATACAAAGAAGCAAAACAGCCTCAAAACTGAAAAATGATCGCATCCGAAAAATCCACTTCCACACACTCCGCCACTGGAAAGCAACAACAGAGTACGCCAAAACAAAAGACATCCTCCATGTAATGAGAATGCTTGGCCACCGCAACATCCAGAATACGTTACTCTACACCCAACTAATCAACTTTGAAAGCGACGAATACCACTCAGCCACCGCCACAACAGTCCAGGACGCTCAGAAGCTCGTTGAAGCAGGCTTTGAATATGTCTGCGATTTCAACGAAGTAAAAGTCTTCAGGAAGCGTAAGTAAACCCTATTTAAATGGGGGCCTAGATTAGCGTGGTGGGGCCGCTGGGATTTGCTCCCGGTGGTCAATGACGACATCTCCCGCCGCCCCTTTTTTTTAGTTCCTACAATAGCCTAACGCGAAAGACAAAACAAAGGAATAGGATTAGGTAATAAATTTCAGAACTATGCTTGCCGCTTCTTTTCCAATTCACACTTAACTTCATAATCCAGCAAAATCAAAGCAACAATCGTTAGGAAAATACCTAATACAAGCATTAGCCAAAGGTTTGATTTACCAAGATATTCGTCAAGCAAGGTCCAAGCGCTTCTAAAAACCAGTATTGACGCAAACAAAAGGAGCAGTTCGCCAACGATCAACCTGATCCAGCGCATAGCAAACAATAGCGAGCATTTCCTTTAAAACATCTGCCTTAATTATAAAGAATGCGCTGTGCATAGTAGGAATCGAGTTCACTTCCTGCAAAAATTCAAATTGAAGAAAACAATACAAATAGTGGAAACAATTGGGAGAGAATGGAGGTGAATATTATATGGGTTGGGGGGCAGGAGGTGCTGCTGCTACGTATTTATATCTAAAACGAAAGAAGAAAGGAGAAAAGATTAGATGGGAATGCGTAGAAGTTAACCACCATAAGAATGTTGGAGGAACAATTGAAGAATGGGAAAAGAATGGCTGGGATCTCTACAGCTACACTGCGGCTGGATATGGCACAGCCATCAATCATTACTTGCTTTTTTTGCGCAGCGAATGAGATATCGAGCTAATGAAGTAATAGGAACCAAAAGATTACGCAAGACCTTTCATCCATCGTTGACTGTTTGGATTAAAATTTAATCCCCAAACCCAAACCCAAACCCAAACTACCTAACGCTTACTCTCTCCTTTTCTCTCCTACTCCCTAACTAACCCTCTCTCTACAAAAAACACACAAACAAAAAACGCGCGCAAATAAAATGAATAAGAAAATATATTCCAAGATTCCAGAAAAAGATGTTCGCCCCTTACTGGGCGAGTAGTTTACTTTGGGTTTGTTTTACGTGTGAACCAATAGAAGATTGCAGGTTCGTTTCCGATGGTCCAACCGGCATGTCCTAGGTTGATAAATTTGCTTCACCACCGTCATGTCACCTATTTTGATTGTGTCTACCCTTGAAAGCGGAGGTGTCTGAGTCACATCAGGTTTTTGAAAATTCTTTTCTGATGGTATTGATATAGAAAAGGCTCATGATAGCAAAAGGGATTGATGTAACGCGCTAGTGTACTTTCCGACCGAGTTTGTATAGCCTATAGCCTACCAGTAAGAACCAAATCATAGATAGAGCAGACATTAAGGGAACGAGATTGCTCAATACACTTGCAAAATAAGGTCCCACTACTGAAACAATCGCAAGGATGCCTGTGACCAAGCCCAAATAAGCCGTAGCCTTGTTGAAGACTCCTTTTAGCATTACGAAACTGATTACGAGAGTGCTTATGGCAGGAGCGAGTATGACATAGACAGCTAGAAAGCCTGACCCTAGTGCAGCATCTATTGAAGTTGCAGCTGTGACGAAAACCGCCCGTTGGGCATCGCTAGTGGCTGCCGCGTATTGACCGCTGAGATTCATGAGTGCAGGGTACATTGTTCCATAGCTAGTTGCGCACTCTAGGACAACGAACAACCCCTCGAACGCGACTGCTATGAGCGCCGCGCTTCGGTTAATCCCTTTCAAGGCAAAAAAGAGCGAGAAAAAGACAAGTAAACGTAGAAAGTTCGTTAATACGGACAGACTAATTATAGACCACCATGCCGTAGTGTGGCTAGCGAAAAACACGAGTTTTGCTTCGGTACCGCTCGGCGGAAGCGCTATGGAATAAAGCGCGATGATAACGAAATAGCCTATAAAGACAACAAGTGAAGAGATGCCGCCTACTTTTAACATCCATTTGTCGGAGCCTTCTACATTACCCATTTGTTGAGTATCTCCTTATCAAAAATGGTAAACTTAGCTTCAATATTATATTTTTTTGAGTTAGGTTTATTAGTCTTTCTAATTAGACCGCTTGGTTACGCAACCCTTACTAATACCCCTCACACCTCTAAGACTTTTACTTGAGTATCGTTTGGCTTTTGCGGGTCGCTAGGAAAGAGCGAAGCGGAGCGAGAGAGGGTGACAGACACGCTGACAGTGAGGGTGCGCGGGCACGTGTGTGTATACATTGGTGGGCACACACACACACTACGACGAAAAAATAAGACTCATAATTCTTATAAAAATTTGTTTTAGTTCTTAAGTTAAGACTTAATCTGACTCTCTGATATATACTAAAAGACTACATTATAGAAACTTAGTCAAGTGTTACCACATATTTCATCAGGTCTATTCTTTCCATTTCTGAGGTTTCTGTCTATAAGTTTCTCTTTATCTAAATATGGTATTGTGTATTGTTCAAGTATCAGTTTAGTGACGGAGGGG
>DATGZD010000051.1:0-7362 GCA_035297385.1 Candidatus Sulfotelmatobacter sp.
ACCCTATTTAGTGTATGGGAATGTTAATGATAATTATCCATTAATCAATACGCCCAAGTTTCCAGAAAGGATAACGCCAATTCCTTGGGTAACAAGCTTTTTCATACAATCAACCTCTTCACAAGAAACACCTAATCAAGAGAACAAAGACACTACATCATCCAATTCTCCTTCAGACAATCAAAACAACAATACAACAAATAGTATTCCATCAGACAAAAATTCTGGTCTAAGTCTGTCATCAGAAATAATCATTACCGCCGTCGCTGTGATGATTATCGGCTTGGTCGTCGTTGCTATTGCGTTCTACGTCAGAAAACATAAACGTAGAGTAGAAACTACATGAAGAAAATAATGAAAATACTACCTATTCTTCTTGTTTGTTTAGTATCATTAAATGTAATTAATTCTGCATTTGGAACTAACATAACTGAAAACTCATGGACAACAAAAACAAGGATGCCTACAGCAAGAAGTAGTTTTGGAGTTGGTATAGGAAACAAAAAAATCTATGCTATCGGAGGCTTTCCAATTACTAATGTTAATGAAGAATATGATCCTTCAACAGACACTTGGACGACACGAAAACCTATGCTAACAGCAAGAATGAGTTTTGCCATAGCAGTTTGTCTAAACAAAATCTACGTTATAGGTGGAGATACTATTTACTCTTCAAGTAACGGTTGCTGGATACAAACAAACGTAACTGAAGTTTATGATCCTGCAACTGATAGTTGGGAAACTAAAGCTCCCATACCTACTCCAAGAAGCCAAATGACAGCAAGTACTGTTGACGGCAAAATATACGTTATTGGAGGCATAGTGGACCCATTAAACGGTAAAATTACGCACCTCAATGAAGTTTATGATCCACAAACAGATGAATGGACTACAAAAGCAGAAGTGCCTGGCGAGTTTTATTCTCATGGAGCTGCAGTTGTTGGCGATAAAATCTACATTATAGACACTCAATTCGATGATGGGCTTCAAATCTATAATCCCAAAACTGATAATTGGACGAAAGGTGCAGCTCCTCCCTATGAAGCTCATCGTGCTGGTGTTGCTGCAACAAGTGGTTTGATAGCTCCAAAAAGAATCTATGTTTTTGGTGGGGAAGTTGGTTTTATGGAAGCAAACAACACAAATCAGGTATACGACCCTCAAACAGATACATGGAGTATTGGAAGTTCTATGCCGACCTCACGAGCAAGTTTAGCTGTGGCTGTCGTGGATGATCTGCTCTATGCGTTGGGAGGAAACTATCCTGCAGGAAATTATGGTCAAACATCGTTTAATGCGCAAGAAAGAAAAATTACTCTTTTGTCAAACCATGATTCTGAACCTTTAAATTTTGTTCCTCAAGAAAATTGTAGACTGAATGAACAGTATGTCCCGTTTGGTTATGGGACTGTGCAGCCTATTGTAACTATTACTTCACCAATAAGAGAAGTTTACAATACGAGCACTGTTTCTTTATCATTTTCAGTAGATAAGCCAGTTTCATGGATAAAATATAGTTTAGATGGACAAGATAATGTTTCCATCACTGACAACGCAACTCTGGCTGATCTATCTAATGGAGCGCATAACTTAACTGTGTATGCTAAATACACTGAGGGAAGTATCGGCGCTTCAGAAAATATTGTCTTTACTGTAGCTAAACCAGACCCTGAATCTTTTGCTATCATGCCTGTTATTGCTTCAATAGGTATTGTTGCCATAGTAAGTATTAGTTTATTGATTTATTTTAAGAAACATAAACGTTAAAGTGAAATTCGTCACTAACATTCTTTATTGTTGGGGTTAATATTGACAGAGACAGAACAAGAACTGAATGCAACAACATTTCAAACTTATGTTTATCTTGTTAAAGTTGGTAAACCTGTTGGACCAAGAGATGTAATGCGAGGTGCCAACTTAAGCAGTCCAAGCGTTGCTTATCGAAATTTGCAGAAATTAATGGATTTAGGTTTGGTTGTAAAAGATGCATATGGCAATTATGTTGTTAAAGAAAAAATGGGTATGAAAGGTTATGTTTGGATTGGAAAAACTTTGATTCCAACCTTTGCTCTCTTTGGCTTCATTTTCATAGGCATCTTAATTGCTGAAATTGTTGTGCTTTTACCTCACTTGCTTTTAGGGGCTTCTGTTGAGGGAGCATTTTGGCTCTTAATTATAGTTACAGTTGTTTCAGCCACAATTTTTATGGTTGAAGCTATACGATTCAGGAAGAAAACGGCTCATTAACCTAATTTTGACATGAGTGTTCCAGACTTGGAACATTTTGTTCCTTAAGTAGAACTAAAAGGAGCTTTCAACAGCTAGCTTGTAAGTGACCTATAATGAAAAGGATAATTCCATGGGCAATCTTGATTGCCGTTGCCGTTTTCTTCTGTTTAGCGCTTTATTGGGCTGTTCAAGGAATTATTGGAAGCATCAGCTACATTTCGAACTCTTATGTCTACCAAAAACTAGCAGAAGGACCCCTATGGTGGATGGTTCTATATTATTCTGGAGAGGGCGTTGCTGGAACGGTTGGTTTAGTTATTCGTGCCGTAGGAGGCTTCTTTGCTTTTTATGCGGCTGCCTTGTTTTTGTGGAAAAAAGAACAATCGCTGCCACAAGTTAGGCGAAAAGCTAGCGTCGCCATACTATTTGAAGGAGTATATTTCTTGTCCTTGATTCCATCCACCATTACAGCTTTCGCTTACTACTTTGTTGATGGGAATGTTTTCTATTTTGATCATACACCGCCCCTGATTTTGCTTTACGTTGCAGCTTTTCCAACGCTCGCAATGGTTTCAGTCATGCCTGCAGTCTTGTTCAAGCTTAGGTCCAAGGTAATGGATAACGCTTCCAGTTTAGAAATTACTAAATGGAGTTCTCTGACTGCTTTTGCTTATGTGCTTGTGGTGTTTTGGTTTGGCTATTCTATGGCTTGGCTGGGTAACATGGTTCCATTTGACCGTGCAAGAGGACAGTATGGCTGGAGTTTTTTACTCGAGCCAATAAACTTAACGAGTTTCATACTAACGGTTGTCGGGCTTCTGCTAATAGCCCTGTTTACCTTAAAGCTTACCCTGCCAGCCTCAAAGACGTTGCCAGCCAAAATGGATGTGCACAGTATTGGCGTAGTCATGTTGGCTTTCGGAGGTTACTTCATCTTTAATCTGTTCTATTTCTACCTTACAGGGGGCTACTCGCCGCATCCGAACGTTTGGTATGAGATGATTGGTCCACCTCACAATGTTAACCTTTGGTGCATAGTCTCCGTTTTCTTAGGATTCACATTTTTGATTGGTGGCAGAAAAAATACTAATCGTAACTCGTGAGGTTCAGCTTTCATGAAAAGAGGATTAACAATAGTACTGTTTACAGTTACTTTAATCAGTTTACTTGTATTCTTCAACATTTATCAATTCTACCAAATAGGTTTCCTGAAAAATAGTAATGGTGAATATCAGCTTAGATTAAATGAAGCTATTAAAGATTTTAATAATTTAAAACTCAAAGATCAGATAACTAATGCAACCGATGTTTCAGCTAATATTGTGACTCGCCTTGGTGCAAAATTATTTCAAGGAGGTGTAAAGGACATTTATGGTACAATTTCAAATTATGTTTGGATGACAGGTGAAGTACAAAATATAGGAACTGTTCCTGCATTTGTTTCTTTATCACTTAGAATCTCAACTACTAAAGGTGTTGAAATTCAAGAAGTAATACTAGGAACATTACAGCCTAATCAAATTGTTCAAGTTACAAAAACTATTTGGCCAGAACAAGGAGAAATAGCTTCTTGGACAATTACTCCTATGGGCTATTATTTTCCTTAGTTATTTTATTTATTTACTTTAAGAAATATAAATGATAAGTGCTGCCTTAGTAATAGACTAAAGATATTAGCAATAATAGAGCAATAGCTGAAACTGCACTAGGAAAGGTTTTTAGTATAGTATTTATATGAAACTCTGCGAAAGCGTAAAGAAGCATGTGAGGTTAAAATTATGTCAGTATTCGCAGCGCCAGGAGCATATGATCGTGCAATTACCGTGTTCTCACCTGATGGAAGGCTTTTCCAAGTAGAATATGCCATGGAACTTGTTAATCGGGGAGCCACAATTATTGGTATAAGATGTGATGAAGGCATAGTTCTTGGCTCCGAGGAAAATATTGAAACTTTAGAAGAAGCAGAATATTCTTGGAAAATCTTCCGTGTAGATGAACATATAGGCGCCGCAATTGTGGGGTTAAGTTCAGACGCCAGAATTCTTATTGATCAAGCTCGAATCTATGCGCAAAGCAACAAGTTAACGTATGATGAACCCATAGATGTAGAAGTCGTCACCAAACGAATATGTGATATCCAACAGATGTATACACAGCATGCAGGTGTTAGACCCTTCGGTGTAAGCATTGTTTTCGCAGGCGTCGACAAAATAGGAACTCATGTCTTTGGAACCCATCCAAGCGGAACATATAGGGGCTATAAGGCTACAGCATTGGGTGCAGGAAGAGAAACGGTTTTAACGATTCTTAAAGATGAGTATAAAGAAAACCTGACTTTAGATAATACAATAAGGTTAGCCATAAAATGCTTGGTAAAAGCGCTAGAAGCCCGACAACTGCCGCCACGAATAAAGATCGCCGTCATACCAACCTCAACCAAAAAGATGGAAATGCTAGCAGACGAAAAGGTGGAAGCTTTAGCGAAAGAGCTGGGTTCGAGCAAGTGAAACCTTAATGAGTGAAAAGTTCACAATTGCACGGTTCACAAAAGATAACGAACATTTTGAGGTTTTAGTCAAACCACAAAAAGCATTAGACTATAGAAACGGCAAAATTTCAGGTATAACCGAAGTTCTTGCTGCAGAAACCATATTCTCAGATGCAAATAAAGGAACCCGCGTCAAAGACGAAGATCTCAAGAAAGCCTTCGGAACAACTGATGCACTAACCATTGCAGATACAATCATAAAGAAAGGACAACTACAGCTTACAACTGAACAACGTCGCAAGATGGTGGAGGACAAGCGTAAACAAATAATCGATTTCATCAGTCGAGAAGCCGTCGATCCGAAGACCAATCTGCCACATCCACCGATGCGCATAGAGAATGCAATGGAACAAATCCGCTACCCAATAGACCCATACAAGCCTGTCGAAGAACAAGCACGCGATATAGTGAAACTCTTACGGCCCATCCTGCCATTAAAAATTGAACAAATATCCGTGAATGTGCGCGTCCCAGCAGAATACGCTGCTCGAGCATATGGTGCCTTGAAATCTTCAGGAACGATACGACATGAAGAATGGCGTGGCGATGGTTCGTGGCAAGGTACGCTTGAAATGCCAGCAGGCTCTTACGCTTCATTCCTAAACAAATTAGGCGATGTAACAAAAGGCACTGGGGAAGCATCAATAAACAAATAATCATGTCAAAAATCAAGGTGAAAAAAATTATGCCCGTATTCTTTGAGAAAAAACAGCTTGTAACACCCGGCGAATTACTTGCCGAAGGTGATTATCTTGCAGGCGAAAACACATACATGGAAGAAGATAAAATTTATGCATCACGGATAGGTTTAGCAGATACTGAAAACAAGAAGGTGAATGTGGTTGCGCTTAGAGCATTCTATGTTCCAAAACCAGGGGACATAGTCATAGGCACAGTCACAGAAGTTGGGTTTAACGGATGGACAGTCGATATAAAAGCACCTTACACCGCTCTCCTTCGTGCTTCAGACGTATTAAATAGACCTTTCAAACCGCAAAATGATGAGTTAAGTCAAGTCCTTAACACAGGTGATCTTATTGTTGCAAAAATAGCTTCATACGACCGAGCTCACGATCCACAGCTTACAGTCGGTGAACCTGGATTAGGGAAGATTACTCGAGGACAAATCATGCGTGTGACCCCAACAAAAATTCCAAGAGTAATAGGTAAGAAAGGGTCAATGATTTCAATGATAAAGCAAGTAACAGGATGCCAAATAATTCTAGGCGTGAATGGCGTCGTTTTGGTTACAGGAAAGAACCCTGAAGATGAAGAACTTGCTATAATGGCGATTCAAAAAATTGAAGCAGAATCCCACACTAGTGGCCTCACAGATCGTATTACGCAGTTGCTTAAGGAAGAAAAATCAAAAACAGAATCTAACTTGGAGGAAGAAACGAATGAATGAAAAACCAGAAAAATTAATCGACAAAAAAGGCGTAAGGCTTGATGGAAGAAAAGCAGACGACTTGAGACCTGTCAAGCTTCAAGTTGGCGTTATTCCAAACGCTGATGGTTCAGCTTACATTGAGCATGGAAAAAACAAAATCTTAGTAGGCGTGTTCGGTCCAAGAGAGATGCATCCCAAACATCTATCACAAGCAGACCGCATGGTGCTGAGATGTCGCTACCATATGGCACCGTTTAGTGTTCCAGAACGTAAATCTCCTGCACCCTCACGGCGAGAAGTAGAACTATCAAAAGTAATCAAAGAAGCTTTAGAACCGTCAATGTTCTTAGATCTCTATCCTCGTGCAGGAGTTGATGTCTTTGTCGAAGTACTACAAGCAGATGGTGGAACAAGATGTGCAAGCATCACAGCCGCTTCATTGGCACTAGCTGATGCAGGACTCCCACTACGTGATTTAGTTGTTGCTTGCGCTGCAGGTAAAATCGATGATACAGTAGTATTAGATTTGTATGATACGGAAGACAAGCTGGGTGCTGCAGATGTTCCAGTCGCTATAATGCCAAACTTGAATGCTGTAACATTGTTACAGATGGATGGTATTCTCACGCCAGATGAATTTGAGACTGCATTAAATATGGCCATAGAAGGCTGTAAGAAAATTTATACAATGCAGAGAGAAGCTCTACGAACAAAATACATGACCGTAAAAGAGGAGATCGAAGAATAATGTCAACATTGCTGACACGTGTAAAGCAGAAACAGATTGCCCAGATGATCGATGCTGGAAAACGTTTAGATGGAAGAGGATTAACCGATTACCGTGAATTCACTATCGAAGAGGGTTTAATTGAACGAGCAGAAGGCTCTGCCAGAATCCACTTAGGTAAAACTGAAGTGCTAGTCGGAGTAAAAATTGAGACAGGCGAACCCTTCCCAGATACGCCAAATGAAGGTGTATTAACGGTTAACGCTGAACTCGTGCCTTTAGCTTCACCAGCATTCGAACCTGGTCCACCAGACGAAAATTCTATTGAGTTAGCACGTATTGTGGATAGAGGAATAAGAGAATCTAAAGCTGTACACTCTGATAAACTGGTCATCGAACCAGGAAAGAAGGTGTTCGTAATTTTCGTCGATGTATACGTGTTAAATCATGACGGAAACTTGATAGATG
>DATGZD010000052.1:0-9896 GCA_035297385.1 Candidatus Sulfotelmatobacter sp.
AGTATATGCGGCGTCTCTGGTCCATCATTGTAAGCTGAGTACAGATTTAGTGGTTTATTGATTAACCAGCTTCCCATTATTGAGTACCAGTCTCTAAGTTGAGAATCAGCGGGTCTAGTCCAGTATTCTGATGGAATTGGCTGCCAAGGATAAGATGGTGCCGCATTTTCCTGCACAACAAGCGCCAATTTTTCGCTCTGACTTGCTTGATAGAGGCTTGCGACTACTGTACCACCAAACCCTGTATAGTTATACCATTGTTGTGGGAAATTTGTTTGCAGATAGTATGTACCAATCTTATCTGGTACAAACGTTACACCAGCTGTTCCTGTTGACCAAGTTTTTGGTGGAGTTAATGTATCAGTTGTACCATCAGGTTTAGTAATAGTTATAGTTACGTTCCAACCATCATTTTCAGCTTGTAGAAAATTTAATGCACCATAATTAATGAGTACTGTTTGTCCAACACCTGCTGGATTTGGAACTGCATCAATAAATGGATAAGATTTGATTGTTGATTGTGCATTAGCTGCAGGTAATGCAAGCATTGTTATAGTCATAGAAGCAATCAATAATATTGCAATAGTAGAAGACATAGATTTCTTTTTCAATGTATTCATTTGCATTTTTCTCCTCTAATAGAGATATTACAATCGTGATAAACAGAGTATAAAAGGATTACTAAATTTTTTCTTAGAATCTCACATATTAGAAACAACAAAGCAAAAAATTAACATTTTTAGCCAGAAACCCTTAAAATAACAATTGCTATACTAAAGAAATTAGCCTCCCAATGCCAAGCATTAACGAAAACAATTCATGAAAACAGAATGTAAAATTTAGTTGAAAAGTAATATATGACCATTGCTAACAAATTCGCATTAATTCTTATTAGTATCCATAAATGTTTCAGCGATTCTTAAATCCTTCATTGTGTTAATGTTCAAGAGAACTTCAACCTCATCTGTTATAATGGCACTTGTCTCAACTTTACTGTCTCCCTGAATTTTTTTGCCGTTTACGATGTTGACACCTGAGACCGCATACCATACACCATTGTATTCATCTGTTGAATCTATTGAAAGATCTAATTGCTCACGTCTTGCTATGGGAACAAACACAGCGAGAAAATCTTTCTCAGAAACTGCAAACGTGCTGATAATCTTATCTAAGAATTTACCCGTTACTGCGGGCAAATCTGCAGGAACCGTTAAAATCGAACCAGTTATATTAGCTTCACGAGCAGCCTGTTTCAAATCATCGTGGTATCCCCTGGCCGCAGTTCGCAAAGATCGCCAACCCTTAAGTTTACACCGTGCTTCAGTCTCAGGTGTGTTTGGACTCGTTACAATAAAAAATTCCGAAACATTCTTGGCTGATATAACTGCCTCCACCACCCAATCAACTAAAGGTTTACCTAGAAAGAGCATCAGTGGTTTCTCCACCTGCAGCACACCCATCCGTTTACCCCTGCCTCCGGCCATTATAAATGCAGGAATTCTCAAAATACAAACACACCTACGGCTAAAATTATTAAGATAACCGATCGTGCAGTCTCATTCGTAGCACCGATCATGTCACCAGAGACGCCCCCAAAAACGTTGGCGCCTATTTTTTCCATCAGAATGCCAACAAAAACACTAATCAATATGACTATTATTCCAAGAATAACTCCAAGCCAATCATTAATAGCTAAAGCCATAAGTGGTAGAACAATTAAAGTTGATAAAATCAAAGCTACAATGTTACGTCTTCCCTTAGCTTTCTCCAGAAAGCGTGAACCCAAACCTTTGTGTGTTGGTTTTCCGACCGAAGCAATTGTTACCATCGCCAATTTTGCTCCTATCTCAGCCACGACTATAGCACTAAAAGCATACAGCAAACTAACGCCTAAAAAGAATAAACCTAAAAATGCCACAAACTCAACAAAAATTGCTAGAGATGCACCTTTATAGGATACAAACCATGCATGAGCCGCTTCTCGTCTCTCTTCTATATTTCTCAAACCAATAGCATTCCCCAAATCTACTAAACCATCAAAATGTTGGAGCCCAGTCAACACAAGAAAAAAGGCGAGTGTCGTGATTGCAACTGCAAGCTTGAGAAAGATTTCAACAGGTAGCTTGAAGAATGAACCAATAAATGCCAAAACATTTGAAAAAATGAATGAACTTAACTGGAAGTACATAGCCGCAAGGAACCCTATTAAGCCCCCAATTAAAGGAAAAAGAAACATAAATCTCGCGGATGTCTCTACAAACTCTTCTCCACTACCCATGGGTATAATCGTTAGGAAGGCAAGTAAATCCCTAAAAGTTTTTATAGCGTTTAACTTGGACATATACCCTATTCACTCATTCAAATTGGAATATAGACTTTGTTGTGATGAACATGGAGGAACTTGAGGGAAAAAGAATACTTGTTACGGGTGGAGCAGGTTTCATAGGCTTTCATCTATGCAAAAAACTCACTGAGTTAGGGCTTGACGTAACAATCTATGATAACCTGTCTAGCGGTAAAATGGAAAATGTGAAAGATGTTCCCAAAGCAAAATTTTTTAAAGGCGATATTCTCGACCTCAAGAAACTCTGTGGCATGGAAAAAACTGATTTAATCGTTCATCTTGCTGCTCAAGTAGTTGTACCTTATTCCATGGAGAACCCAACTCAAGATTTCGAGACTAACGCTCGAGGCACATTAAATGTCCTCGAGAAGGCACGAAAGGACAGAGCACAATTGGTTTTTGCTTCAAGCGCAGCTGTATACGGTAATCCAGAAAGGTTACCTACTCCAGAAGAATATGGGTTTCATCCTTTCTCTTGTTACGGATTATCTAAAGTCGTTGGTGAACAATACTGCCAAATGTACATGAGTCAGTATGGTTTAAATATAACTATCTTAAGGTTCGCCAATGTCTATGGTTCACGATGTCATGGTGTAATAAACGATTTCCTAGATAAGCTAGAAAAGGATCCGAAGAAACTCGAGATTATTGGAACTGGACAACAATCCAGAGATTTCGTCAACGTTGACGATATCATAAACGCTATTATTTTGGCTTCTTCCAAAAAAAACGCTATCGGACAAGTCTATAATTTAGGTTTTGGGAAAACAACTAAAATTATAGATTTAGCTCATATGATCCTTCGAATCTTAAACCTTACAGGGAAAACAGCTGTAACAACTACTGGTGTTTCATGGCAAGGTGATATAAATACAATATGGTTTAACATTGATAAAGCAAAGAAAGAATTAAGTTGGACTCCAAAAATCACACTGGAAGAGCACTTGAAAAAACTGATTGCAGAGAGGAAAAAACTGCATGCCGACAAAGCCAGCCTCTAAGGGCTTAATAGCATTATTGCGTCTTCCATACTGGCTAATGACTGGTGGTTTGTCACTTCTTACGGCTTTTGCTATAACAGGTGCCCTCGGAAAGACACTTCCAAATATTATAACACTTGTGCTCATCTTCTTCTCCATGGCTTTTATCACATCAGCAGGCTTTGCTTTAAACGATTATTATGACAGAGAGAGCGATGCGATCATTAAACCAAAAAGACCTATACCGTCAGGCGCTTTAAGCTTAAGAATAGCTATTTCTATCTCCGGGGCTCTCTTTGCTTCAGGCTTAGTTCTTTCACTGCTTATAAATTGGCCAAGTTTCATAATTCTGCTCATCGATTCCATGGTGTTAGTTATTTATTCAGCGTTCATTAAACGTTGGTCAGGCTTTGTTGCAAACATCACAGTTGGCTTGCTTGTTGGGACGTCATTCCTTTATGGGGAAGCCACAGTTTTTGGCACTGTGAGTTTAGTTTCGTTGAGTCTGTACCCTATTTGTCTTGGTACGGTTGGAGGAAACCTTCTACGTGATATCTTAAGTTCAGAAGGGGATTCCAAAGTTGGGTACCCAACGCTTCCTCAAAAAATTGGCATTCGAGGTACTATGTCTGCTGCCGCTGTTTTCTTTGCTGCAACTGCGATTTTAGCTCCCCTTTCATACATGCTTGGATATTTTGGAGTCTACTTCGTAATTTTGATATTATTATGGGGCTTAATTCTTGTCTTTGGTTCAATTCGATTATTAACTTCATCAGCTAATCTGCAAAATGTAAAACGTTACGAACGTATGATTACGATGTCTATGCTTTTGTTAATATTGGCGCTGATAGCTGAGGCTCTAACATGAAAAAGAAAACAACAAGTATTTGTCCTGTCTGCCAGAAAAAAATCAGCGCAGAACTAAATGAGGTAAAAGACAAAGTCCTGATTACGAAGACTTGTCCAGAACATGGGAACTTCTCTTTTACACACTGGCAGAGTCCAAGTGTCTACAATTTTGCGCAAGCCTATGACAACTTCCATTACTTTGAAGATATATTAGCGCCCAAAAATCCTGAAGGCTGTCCATATATCTGTGAATCATGTGATCGTCATGTTTCTGATACTGTTATTGGTGTCATCGACGTCACGAAACGGTGCAACCTAAGATGTGCTATCTGTTTCTCAACCTTTAGTGACCACCAAGTTGAATATGAACCAACTAAAGATGAACTTGTTAGGATGCTAGTTGCGTTAAGCAAATCCAATCCCAAACCTCCAGCCATCTTATTCTCCGGTGGTGAACCATTAGAACGTGAAGACATGCATGAAATCATCGGAGCAGCCCACAAACTACGTTTCATGACCATTCTGGCTACAAACGGAATTAAATTGGTTGAGTCACCAGAAATTGCAGTCAGATTAAAAGCTCAAGGATTAAACATTGTTTATTTGCAGTTTGACAGTTTTCGTGACGAAATATATCAGAAGATTCGAGGCCGTAAATTCATTGATATGAAAATGAAAGCGATCGACATCTGTCGTAAACACGACATGGAAGTTATCTTAGTTAACACATTAATGCGAGGTCTCAATGATCCTGAAGTTGGCGACGTTGTGAAGTTTGCGGCTCGCAATTCAGATATAATTCGAGGCGTAATTTTTCAACCTGTAGCTTTTACTGGAAGAGCTTCAGACAATCCTTTCAAGGAAGTTATGCGAGACTGGCGCTTTGTAGAGGAAGTTGAGAACCAAACGCAGGGACAGATTATGATGAAAGATTTCTTCCCGATGTCGGTTATGGTTTCTCCGATCATGATTATGCGAAAATTCATGAAGAAACCCTGGCCATTGTTTTCATGTAGTCCAGAGTGTGGAGTCGTCAACTGGATGTATGTTGCCAAAAATGGAAACATAATTCCAATTAACCATTTTGTGAATTTCAGCAAATTCTTTGGAAGCATTCAGAAGACTGCACGATCAGTTGAATCAAAAGGACAACTTGCACTTCTTTCAACATTATTATTTGCAGCAATGCGTTCACTTAATTGGCCATTGGTTACAAAAGAGATCGGAGTCTTCACACTGATGAAGACTATCCTTAGAACGCATATATCACCATCATATCAATCATTAGGTAAGCTGCGGCGAAAAATTTTCTTATTAGGTTGCATGGCTTTCATGGACCCATACAGTTTTGATGTAAACCGTGTACGACGATGCGTCGTGCATTACATAACTCCGGATTTAAAGATCATTCCATTTTGCGCTTACAACAATGTTCATAGAGTGGAAACAGAAGAAGAATATGCTTCCAAACAGAATAGATCAAAAGAGGGCTAAAGTTAAGATTGACTTACAGCATTAATGTGTAATACAACCATGTTTCCTGTAAAACTATATCCTTCTCCTTCCAATTTCGCCCATAACTCGAAGATTATAGTGTAACTCCCTATTGCGTTCATTGTGATGTTGGCTTGAGTTTCCCATTTTTCACCGTTTGCAAGAGATTTGGTGTAGGTATTGGCGGGTTCAACTTGAACTGGAAAAAGAGAAACAGTCTCATTTGTGATCTTTAATTGTACTTCACACGGTAGAGTTGTTTCTTCGTGATTTTCGACCCACAAGTAAAATGTATAATTCTGGTTGACGACAAGTGTATCTGGATAATTCAAGGCTTGTCCATTTTCATCCAGTAAGTAAATTGTAGTGTACCCTTCTGGTTTTTGATTAAAAACATGGTATATATAGTATCCAGCTACTATCGCAGAAATTATTACGAGTGAAACCGCCACAGCCGCTATGACGCCCTTATCGTCATCTGCATCAAGTGTTGAGCTGAGTTTTCTGAGTGTCTTCACCTTGTGAATCCCTTTAACATTGTGGTAAATATTTCGATGCCAGACTTAAACTTCCTAAGCTTGGTCTTGCCATATTTGCGTTGTTTATAGATTGATTTGACTTCGACCATCTTAAAACCTTTCTTGGCAAATCTTACAAGCATTTCTGTGGCAAATGACATATCAGTCTCTTTGAATTCTACTTTCTCAATGGCAGAATGGCTGATAGCTCGAAAACCTGATTGTGTATCGCTAAGGAATTGTTGATAGAGAAAATCAAAACAGAACGTTATGACTTTATTGCCAACAAAGTTCATGAATCCCATAGCTTTGTTTGGATCATACATTCGTGTAGCCATACATAACTCAGCATCTGTCTCTGTCAGTTTATCCAATAATTGATTTATGTGTTTGAATTCATAGGTTCCATCACCGTCAACCATGACAATAATGTCACCCTTAGCATATTTCATCCCTTTTCGAAGAGCTAAACCATAACCACGTCTGGGTTCAATTACAAGTTTACAGAAGTCGATGTCTTTCACAATTTCTATCGTACCATCGCTTGAATTGCCATCGACGACTATAATCTCGTTTGGGTACTTCAATTCTCCATGAATGGTAGTAAGTGCTTCCTTAATGTTACCTGCCTCATTAAGTGTAGGAATTACAACAGAGACCAATTCGACTTTTGTAGTCATCGCGTATGCTCCTTCTCCAATAACAAACAATTTCTGTATTTATATCATTAGATAAGTTCTTTGTATATTCCTACAAGTCTTTTAACATTTTCTTCCCAACTCAGCGTATGCTCAGCTATGCCATGTATGGTTGCTTTAATAGTTGAAAAATCTGTTCTACTGAATTCAAGTATTGTTTGCGCCATCTCTCTCGGCTCATCAGCAGGTATCAATGCTCCATAACCTTGAACTATGACTTCTTTGATTCCACCTACGTCTGTAGCTATAACCGGTAAACCGCTGGACATAGCTTCCAATGTGACTAATGGTAAACCTTCTCCAGATTTAGATGGCAACACGAAAAGATCAGCAGCGTTGTAATATACCGGTAAATCTGAGTCTGATACAAATCCTGCTAGCAAGAACCTGTCTGATATGCCTAATTCTTGTATTCTCGCTTGTACTGTCTGACGATCAGGTCCAGCTCCAACAACCAAGAAGATTAAGTTCGGGTTCTGTTGAAGTGCGATTCGTGCGCTATCAACAAGGGTGTCAATTCCATTCTTATATACAAGTCTTCGAACAGTCAAAACAACAATAGCATTGTTAGGAATGCCAAATTTCTTCCTGACTATACTCCTGGCAGGTTCTGATGGTCGGAATCGGTTTACGTCAACGCCATTATGTATCACCGTCGTCTTTGTCGATTTTGCCCCAAGACTTATAACGTAATTCTTTGTTGCGTTACTGACGGTGATTATTCGATCTGAATTCTTGATGACTTGTTTCCCAATGGTTGCATCGTTAAGCCATTCAATGTGATCCCAAACGCTACCGCTATACTCTATAAACGTGTTATGTTGTGTAAGCACTACTGGTTTTTCGCAGAATTTTGCGAGTTTACTAGCATAAAAAGATGAAAGATAAGGGTGACCATGAACATGAACTAAATCACTCTGTTTCACACATTTAAAAAACGGTTTGAAACTATTAACTTCTGGAATAGGATATGGTATGCCCAAACCAAATGCCGCATTTAATGAATCATAACATTTAACTTTAATTCCGCTTACCACATAATTTTCTGGAGTACGCATTCGGCTAGTCAAGACTGTTACATCAAAGCCAGCTTCTGTTAATCGTTTGCCCTGCTCGTAGACAACTCTTTCTATGCCACCAACATGAGGCAGAAACGTATGTGTAACGATACATAGCCGCTGGACACACATTGTATTTTAACAGTGTTCATCTTCCTCAATTTATAGACTATTATAATTTTACGGGCAAACTGATACAAAGCTCATTATATTTAGGGCTTCAAATCTGAATTCTGATTATCAGTTTATACTCTAACGTGATAAAACTCGATAACGGCATTTCTATCTTCATTTGTTTTG
Organism: Candidatus Sulfotelmatobacter sp.; assembly: GCA_035297385.1. Classification (GTDB taxonomy): domain Archaea; phylum Thermoproteota; class Bathyarchaeia; order Bathyarchaeales; family Bathycorpusculaceae; genus UBA11855. The sequence goes on from DATGZD010000052.1 coordinate 8,242, forward strand.
TCTAGCTATTCTGTTCTGTTCCTTGCTGCTTGAGCTTTCTTGATATTTCGCATGCGAGCGCTACTTTGTGCCGATGTTGGTTTTTCCTCTTCAGGCACATTAGGTCGGGGTTTTGCGTTGAAAATATCACCCTCATAATGCTCTGGTTCTGAACCTAATTGTTTCTCAAATACTTCTTTTGCATCTTGACTATGAGGAATAAGTTTTCCATTTTCGACATGAGCATCCTCTTTGCTTATGAGCCAAGCTTCTGTATCCCATGAGCCACTAGATCTTTTTCCTGCAAGACGTTGAATATGACCAGGCTTTCCTATATCCTGATTACGGAAGATCGTAAATTCTTCTTTGGGACGTACGACGACTCTATAAAATTCGCCTTCGCCTTTCACTCCAGGTCTTGCTCTTTTTTTCCTTCAGGTTGAGCTCTAGCATGTTGACGAGATGTCAGTCCCTTCCATTTTGCCTGTGCTTTTTTAATATTTCTTCTTGCAGCAACCTGCTGTTTTTGACTTGCTATAAAACTCACCTCCTACGCAGACAATTGCTACGGCACATTAAGAAAAGTTTTGTACTTAATGATTTGTGATTGTCAATTTACAACAAGAAGAAACAGAAAAAAAATTTCTATACGACTCCTACCAGAACTTCGGAGACTAATCAATTCATACATCCAATATATACCAACAAACTGGGATTGGACATGCAAGTAGCAAGACAAAATTTTGGCATAATTCTGAAAAAAGTTTAATAGACAAAAAAGAGTACTCAAAATTTTAAGGGAAAAATAATGCTTGCAGAGTTTCCTCATTTTCTCCTTAGACTGCAAGCATTACGTCCCCCCTTTCTCCTTTTCGAGGATTTTATCAATCCTATCCTTGCTCACAAATTCATTTAATTTTCTATTTATCTGAGTGGCTACCAACCAACCGTTATTCTTATTCCATGGAAAATAACTGTTTCATATTAATCAAACTGCAAGCACAGAATTATCGTCATTTTCAGGCTCGCTTGACCAGCCAACACATAACACCATTAACATAAGCTAAACAGAAAGTAGATTCACCGTTAAGCGTATAACAACAATAACAAAAGACCAAAAAACTAATCAGAATCGAAACGAAAAAAAATAATCCAACTTTCCCTCTAGAGGATTAACTTCTGGACAATAGTAACAGTAATGAGCTTTGACGTTTCCACAAATGCTCTCCTTGCTCCCCCAGAAAGAAACACAAATTTCTACACACGAAATCGTTTCTTAGGAGGTGATCCGGCCGCAGGTTCCCCTACGGCCACCTTGTTACGACTTTTCCCCCCTTACGAAACTCAGATTCGACGCAGCCAAGAAAGACCACGCCTCACCCAAGGATCGCTCGGGTGGAACGACGGGCGGTGTGTGCAAGGAGCAGGGACGTATTCACCGCGCGCTAGTGACACGCGATTACTAGGGATTCCATGTTCATGAGGATGGGTTACAACCCTCAATCCCAACTACGGCAGGCTTTCGAGATTGCCTCCCCCTTTCGAGGTCGGAACCCATTGTACCTGCCATTGCAGCTCGCGTGTGGCCCGGGAGATTCGGGGCATACTGACCTGCCGTGGCCCGCTCCTTCCTCCGCTTTATCAGCGGCGGTCTCCTCAGTGTGCCCAGCTCAAGA
>DATGZD010000053.1:0-36874 GCA_035297385.1 Candidatus Sulfotelmatobacter sp.
GTAAAAACAATTATGACAATTATGGTTGCAACTGTTATCGCTAAAGCATAGATTAAGCATCTTATCATCAACTCCAAGATAGTTTTGGCACGTGGCAACGCAGACTACTTCTCAACTTTATTTTCTAAGCTATTTCGGTAAAACAATGACTTAAACCATGCTAAAAATCTATACAAAACTATCGACAATATGATAGAAGAAAAAAGAAAAAAAGGACTAAGTTAGAGCTTCTTGTATACAATATCTTTCTCTCTCACATGCTGTGCCATCTTTAAACCTATACTTTGTCCAGATTCTGCTCTTCGAACATTTTGATGCTCAATCTGCATCGAATCCACAGTTTGCTCGAAATCTGTGTCAGGACCCTTCAAAAGAATATGATCTCCAACAGCCAAAGGTGAAGTTAACTCTACGACAGCGACGCTAATTTTTGAGAAGAAATGTGTTATATGTCCTACTTCCACAACTTCTTCCTGACTCAACCCCATTTCAACCTCTGTATAGTGTTATTTGGAACTGCATAAAAGATTTTTTCAACATATGCTAAAATCAAGGAAGGAAAGCTGCAATCGAACATATTGACATAAACAAAAAAAAGAGAAAGATAAAGGAAACCTTTCTGTTTTTACCTTTTTCTAAGCACTAAAGCAATAGCTATAACTGCCAAGATGATAGCTACAATAACTGCTCCTAAGATTATGTTGAGTTGCTGAGAATAATCAGCTGGTGTTGGTATCGTTATCGGCTCTGTGGTTGCAGGCGCTGGGTCTACGCCTATTGCCGTTTCTGCCCATGAACTACCGTATGATGGACTTCCTGCAAAAGTCGCAGTTATGCTGTATTTACCTTGTTGGTCAGGTTTCCACAGATAACTGTAGGTGCCAGCTATGTCAGTTGTTACATCTGCTACATGTACATAGTTTCCTTTAGGATCAATTGCATCTACAGATACTGAAACACCGGTTGGTGCTTCTGGGTGAAGCATATTTTGTAGTTGCGACTGTAAATGTAGATAACTCATGTATGCACCCATAGATTTCTCTGAAACACATGCTGCGCCAAGTTGAGCTGGTGATAAATCCGTTACAGTGCCAGTTATGATTAAACTTTGTCCTTGAGTTACAGCGGCCAGTGGAGCTTGAATGGTTGTTTGGCTTTTACCCTTGCCTAAGAAATATGTAAACCCGCCATATTGGCTAGTCACAACAGAGTAGCCGTCAGCAGCAGCCCCTAAGACCATTGGTTCATCTAGTTTCCATAACAGTTCGCCAGTCGTTGCGTTGATACAATAGGTTCCAAAGCCTCGGGCATATGGTGCGGTTTGTGTATGTTCACTGGATTGTACATACACCATTCCATCAGCAATGATTGGAGTTCCAGTACCCGGATAGATGCTTGTGCCATTAACATTATATGGTGTCTCGAATGGGGGTGCCTCGTGAGAACTGCGCCAAAGTATTTTTCCAGTATCCCAATCAAAAGCATAAGTGCCTGCATAGCTGTCCGCAATAAAAGCGCCTTTACTAGGATCCTCAGGATCTAATGGACCTGAAGCAACAAAATATGTCCAAAATTCACCCCAAGGATAATCAGTTTTAGTTTCCCACAATGTCTTACCCGTGAATGCATCAAAGCCCCTTACCATCGCATTCTCAAAGACACAGAAGTATTTCCCTTGATCAGCACAGTTTGTTCCAGGGTTAAATGGGCTGTCAGTGAAGTTTCTATCCCACAACAGTTTTCCAGTCAGCAGACTATAGCCTCTGAGGCGTCCTCCACCTATGTTGCCAATTGTAAATCGACTTTGCACAACATTAGTGCCCGCTTCAGGATCAACTCCTCCCGTGGCTAAACTTCGAATTTCGGCGTTGGTGACGTTGCTAATTATTCGGCTAGTGTAGTTTTGGGTAGTTCCACGCGTAGTCCAGTTAATTATAGCGCTGCCTGAAGTTCCAGTAAACAATGCTGTGTTGTTTGTCTGGAACATCAGTGCCCAATCACCATGTCGAAGTGTTGCTGTCAAGCCACCTAGAGAGATGTTGTTGGATATGGCGCCAGTGGATGGGTTAATTACGTACATGAAGTTGCCTGAGATTGCCTTTAAGCTTGCTGTAATTGTGTTGACTTCGCCTGCGCCAGTTACTTCAGCGCCGGTTCCCATGTTATATTCGATCCATGTGGGAGTTATGCCATTGTATGGTGCGGCAGTCGGTATCATGTAGTACATTTCACCGGTGCGTAAATCGTAGGAAACTGCACAGCTAATGAAGGAACCATTATACCATTGAACCGTCATTGTATCATAGCATCTTCCTTCAAAGATAACACTAGGGGCGTTGCCGGAGCCTTTATTACCGTAAACTCCTGCTTCAGCGCCAATAATGCCTACTGGGAATGCCTCTTGTCGTTTCCATAGAACGTGGGCTGTCTGAGATGCAGTAATATAAGGACCCAAATAGGATTGTCTACCGTTCATTGAGCTAGACAGTTGCATCCTTTCCCATGGGAAGTTGCCCGCAATCACATTCCATTCTCTGTTATTCATCGATATAGGCCGCGTCCAATAATCGTTTGGTAATGGCGAATACCATGACATTACTGGATCGTTTTGTACAGTAATATTTGTCACTGGCGAAGTTTGAGGTTCAAAATACATATCATAAGCATAGTAAGAACCTGTTGTATTGTTTTCAGTATTTGGTACACCATTTGAGTATCGTCCTGCTGGTGTAAATTGTCCAGCAAAGGTGAATACTGCTTGCCATTGACCTACTTGATCAACAACATATTCAAACCATGCTGTACCATCAGCTTCGTACGATTTAAAAGGTCCAATAACATCTTTAGATCCGTCTGGCTTCGTAAATGTAACAGTATAATGTTGATATTGTCTTTCAGCTGCAGGAGCAACAGTCATCCAAACATTTACCAAGAGTGTTTGTCCAATTCCAATTGGATTTGGTGAAACACTAAGATAAGCTTGAAGATCAGGATAACTCCAAGTTATACTAGTACCATTAGATGGCTTAGTTGTTGAGTATTCATAAGTTGACGGTGTACCACCAGGAGTCCCAGATATCGCACCGAATGCGGGAATCGTTATCATCGCTATCGAAGTAGCTAATACAATTACTAAGAAAGCAGCAGTTGTTTTTTCCTTTTTTGAATAATGCACTTTTCTTTTCTCCTTTAAGTATATGTGAAGCTCTAAGGAAGCTTTACAAAAAAGAAGATATGTAACTTAATCTCTTTTTAAGACTTGTGGAAAACAGCATCAGAGCATAGAACTATTGTCTTATAATAATTCTATGTATAAGCAAAAATTTTGAACACAAAAAAAGAGAGAGGGAAGATTAATTCTTTTAAATACTTATCTTTTTCGTAAGACTACTACGATTGCAACAAGTGCTAAGATTATAGCAACAACCACAGCTGCTAGGATACCATAGAGTATGTTCGTGTTGTCTTGGATATTTACAGCGCTGCCATCAGAGTTGTTATTATTATTCTGTTGAGCTGCTGGAGTTACACCGATTGCAGTCTCTGCGAATGAGCTACCGTATGATGGACTTCCTGCAAATGTCGCAGTTATCTTGTATTGTCCTTCCGTCTTTGGTTTCCACATGTAACTGAAACTACCGCTAATATCGCTTGTAACATCTGCAATATGTACGAATGTGCCTGCTGGGTCGATTGCATCTATGGATACTGGAACTCCTGTGGCATTTGTTGGTGGTTGTGATTGTAAATGTATGTAGCTCATGTATGCCCCCATTGATTCTTCTGAAACAGTGGGAGTGCCAAGTTGAGCTATGGATGTGTCTAAGACTGTACCTTCAACAATAACTAAGTCTCCGTTAGAAATAGTCTTTGGTCCCGCTGTGATAGTGGTTGCGCTTGTACCTTTGCCAAGAACGAACATTGTTCCACGATAGGCATCGCTTGCACTGGTGTAGCCATCAGCCATCGCTCCTACAACCATCGGTTCATCAAGTTTGAAGATGAGGCTGCCATCAGTCATATTTATGCCGTAGAAGCCCCAACCACGCGTGTAGGGTGCTGAAGGTGTATGTTAGTTGTTATCTATGTAAAGTATGCCATTAGCAATCATTGGAGTGCCCGCGAATGAATAATCAGTCGTGCCGTTATAATTGTATGGAGACTCGAAGGGAGTAGCGGGCGCGCGCTGCAACATATGAGTGTAATGGACCGACAACATCGGTTGTTCCGTCCGGTCTTTTGAACGTGATCGTGTATCCTGCTAAGTACCTGTTTGCTGCGGGTGGCGGAGTAGTCCACATATTAACCAGTAATGTTTGACCAATTCCTATTTTGGTAGGTGAAACGCTGATGGAAGCTACAGGGTTAAAGGCCCAATCAGCAGTCTCTCCTGCTGGTATAGTTGTACTCCAAACACTCTGAGTATCTGGTGTACCACCAGTTGGACCTGTTTGTGCACCTAAAGCTGGCATTGTTACTATTGCCATTGATATCACCATTAGAATTGTTACAATTATTGCAATCGCTTTTTTCTTTTGTTAGAACACGCATTTTTCTTAGTTCCTCCATTAAATTGTGACACAAACGGCACTCTGGGTTCACTCTTAAACGTTTTTGAAGACCAAAATAATTTGAGCAACGAAAGCTTCAGAGCAGACTCAATGTAAGTAAGTGTGCATACAATACCACATATTTAGCACAAAACATAGAATTCTTATCAAACTCAAAAAATTGACGTCTCTAATCAATTTTCACTCCGAGAAGCGCGCTAGTACTGGTTCTTCTATATCTGCAATAGATTAAGCAGATAAGGTACAATGACAAAAATGACGAAAAGGTACAAAATGAGCAAGCATAATGTTATCAGCAAATTTCTTTTCAAATTCTTACTCCACATTATTCCCAAAGGAAGACCAATTGAGAATCCAATAAGATGTGAAATGTAAGCGATATTACCTCCGACATCAGTCTGTATAGCTATGACATTATAGACCATGTAGATTATTGCAACTAAACCTAATGGCATGAAAAAGACAAATGAAAACTTTAGTGGTTTAACAAGCATAACGACTGCTGTTAACGTAAAGATTGCAGCTGAAGCGCCAATAAGTAAAACGTCAGGATTATAGAAGAAAATGCCCAAGAGTAACGCAAAGACGCCGCCAACAAAAAAAGCCAAATATGTTTTTCCTGCACCTACCTCTTTCTCCAAAGCATTCCCAAAAACGAAGAGAAAAATCATGTTTCCCGCTAAGTGCAGAATGTCAGCATGAATGAATAATGTTGTTATGAGGGTCCAGACTCTTCCATTAAGCAGGTTCGTTGTGCTGAAAGCTAAGTAGTTTATGTCTGATTCATTCGAATCAACAAACCAAAGGGCTACAAATACTAAGATGCATACAATGATTATCCAGTTAACTTTATTCACTTCGAATCAATGTTAAGTGAATAACTTAATTCTTTAAGTTTGCTGCAAACCAAAAGCAATTGAAGTAAATAATGACACACTCTTGTCGCGCGCTAAAGATAAGTTCAGGTATGTAAAAACATCATTTATTCACCAAATTATGATGGTAGCGTCTCGACTTGACTTCAAAATAATCACGAAAGAGTTATAGACACGCTATTCTAATTTTGGTGACTGATACCAAACTATGTCTGCAAATTTAGGCGATACTGGAATCACTCTTACCCAAGTTCTACGCTTGGTAGTAATAACAGCAATAGCAATAGCTCTTGAGAGAATAATCACAACCTATCTTTCAAGGTTGGCCAAACGTGCCAAGCTTGAGCGCAATGCGGCGAATAATTTGGTACTCACGTTTCGTATACTTATTTTGGCAGGCGCTGTGCTCGCCATATCCGAGTTTGTTGCGGCGGTAAGCCCTACGTTAATTCTTTCGATTTCCGCAGTTATAGGAGCAGCAGTAGGTTTTGCATCCCAAAAAACGTTAGGCAACTTCATCGCAGGTCTCTTCCTTCTAGCTGCCAAACCTTTCAGAGTCGGTGATTACGTTCGTTTAGGTACTGTGGAGGGTATAGTGCAAGAAGTCACTCTTAATTATACAAAAGTTCTCACAATCGGTAATAATACAATTTCAGTAAGTAACTTACAGATTTTGGATAGAGATATAACAAATTTTGTTTACGAAAGTCGAAGACATTTCAGCATTTACTGCTACACATTTGATATAGGCTTTGACCATTCAATTTCAACAGATAAATTAGCTGAGATTTTTGATGAAGTCTTCGAACGATTCACACATACGCTTCCCAAAAAACCATCGGCAATGCTAAAGAGCTCGGATGCTTTTGCAAGAGTCTTCACTGTATACCTATACGTAGAACACCCTGAAGATGTTTTTACATTGCGCCCTCAAGTCTCTGAAGAAATCTTTAAGCGCTGGGATGTAGAACGCTCTGCTAAATCAAAGCTATTAAAAGAGGAGCAAACTAAAAAAGGGCAAGATGATATGAAGACTCGAGAGGAAAAAGTAAATGAAAAGCAAGAAACTAGAAGGAAAAGCAACCCCACTGCTTGAATTGATTGATTACCAAGCAGACTCGATCGTCAGTCGCACAATAATCGATAAAGAAGCTGGAACAGTAACAGCATTCGCCTTCGACAAAGACCAAGGCTTAAGCGAACATACAGCACCTTACGATGCAATCGTGCAAATTCTTGAAGGCGAAGCTAGAGTTACAGTCTCAGGAAGACCGATCATTGTGAAACAAAATGAGATAACCATTATGCCAGCAAACCAGCCCCACGCATTGTTTGCTGTAACACAATTCAAGATGCTTCTAACAATGATAAAAGCCTAATCATGAATGGTTGCACGTTTTTCTGTCCGCTGTTTTTAAATGACAAACTATTGATTTCGTAAATCTTTGTGAGATTGGGTAGAGCAACCTGCAAAAGTTATTTATGGATTAATTGTTGATTGAACGGGCAGTAACGTTGGCTAACTAAATGAGAACATGTACTTTATACCACAACAGCTCAAAGAATATGGGGTAAAATCAGGTTGCGAAAGAACGCCGTTCAGCGAAGCATAGTTAACGTTTTGAACGCGCTTTCATCGAAAAAAATCATAAAATATATCGTCTACTTTTCTGCTCTGATTCTGTTTTTTCTGTTAATTCTTCTACCGCCTATCTTTGGAATAGCTATCAAATGGAATACTATACCTGCAATCTTTAATCAACCCGAAATCATGGGTCAAGCTCTCAATGCGATTGCAGCCTCATTTACTATAGCGCTTCTTGTTTCTGCTTTAGATTTGATTGCAGGTATTCCTATGGCTTGGCTTATCAGCCGAGGGAAATCTAAATGGTTGAAAGTCTTAGACACGTTAGCGGATATACCGTTTATCGTTCCAACAGCTGCACTTGGTTACTCATTACTACTCTTTTGGTATGAACCTCAGGGAATATCAAGCCTATTTGCTGGTTCACTAATTTCTCCTGGTTGGCTACTAATCATGTTATTACATTTCACTTTCTCATATCCTGTTGTTGTTAGAGTCCTTGTCGGAGCTTTGCTAGACTACAAAGTGGAATACGAACGAGCTTCAAGAACACTGGGTGCTGTCCCATTTGTAGCATTTAGGACGGTTACGTCGCCAATCATCAAACCTTCATTAATAGCAGCGTTTGTTCTATCGTTTGCACGATCATTGTCAGAAACTGGTGCCACTTTTATCGTTGCAGGCTTGTTCCAAAATGGACCCGTCTTTCTACAGAACCTTAAGAACAGTGTTTCAGCGGGATTGATATCTGAAGCTACCTATGAGGGCGCAACAGTATTTACTAGTTTAATTCTTATTGTTGCTTCATGCACAATTTTTGCAGTAATCTGGATTCTGGGACCACGCTTAAAGTTCCCGTTCAGAGGTGTCTGGCCTAGTGCTGAAAGAAGGCTAAGTTATTCCAAAGCAACAACTTCCAGAAATACTGTTACATTACTTGTGTTTTTTGGAATAGTATTGATTCCAACATTATTTGTGGCGTTACCAGCGTTCCAAGCAGTCTTTACTCCTGCGCTGCCGTCAGCGCTCTCGGGTACAGGAATTTGGGGTAGTTTTTGGCAAAGCCTACTACTTTCTTATGGCTTAGGTGGTATCGTTACAGTCCTGGGTTTAATCATGGGAATGCCAATGGCGATTCTAATAGCAAGAAGAAAAATTGGAAAAACAGGCTCAGCTATTATTGATGTTCTCGTTAATATTCCACTTATCGTACCATCCATAGCCCTAGGTGTTTCGTTAGGCTTTTTCTGGAAACAAAGCTTTCCATTCATGCCTGAATTGCTTCTACTGATCTTTGCACACTTATCCATTACGTATCCATACATCGTGAAGTCAATGGCAGCAGCGTTTGAGCGTGTGAACCTTGACATGGAAGAAGCGGCTCGAACGTTGGGAGCAAAACCATTCACTGTATTCTCATCGATTGTAATTCCATTAACGAAGTATTCAATACTCTCAGGCTCGATAATGGTTTTCACTCGAAGCGTCAGTGAGACAGGCGCCACAATCGCTGTTGTAACGACGTTGAGGACAGCACCAGTAGTTTTAGTTGATTGGATTAGAGGTGTCGTATCCGCTAGCCCATTGGAAATCGGATTGGGTGCAGGGATCTTGGTCTTGTTATCTTTCATTATCCTGTTCATACTACGGCTTCTAACACGAGGAAAGGGACAGTATTGAAGACAGAAGTTTATAACTTTCATACTCATGATGAAAAAGGTAAGCAGAGGAAGTAGGCGTTGCCTGATATTCGCATAATAAATTTGACAAAAAAATTTGGCAAAGTTACTGCATTGGAAAATATAAACCTTGAGATTTATGACCAGGAATACTTCTCGTTACTGGGTCCAAGCGGATGCGGAAAGACCACGCTTTTACGGCTCATTGCGGGTTTAATCGAGTCTGACAGCGGGGAAATTTGGATAGGGGATAGACGGGTTGATAAAGTTCCTCCAGAAGACAGAGAGATTGGCTTTGTTTTCCAGACTTTTGCATTGTTTCCGCATATGACAGTTTGGGATAATGTGCTGTATGGTCCAAAAGTAAAAAATTTTAACCTGAAGGAGGCTAAGACAGTGGGCAACGAGGTCCTCGAACTGGTGAAGCTTCATGAACGATTAGATGCCTATCCAAATGAATTAAGTGGAGGTATGATGCAACGCACGGCTGTGGCAAGAGCGTTAGCGGCGGGAGCGAAAACATTGTTGTTAGATGAAGCGCTAGGACAGCTGGATGCTAAGGTGCGAAATGAAATCAGATATGAGATTAGGAAGATGGCAAAAGACTTGAAATTAACAGCTATTCACGTGACTCATGATCAATCTGAAGCTATGTCTATCTCTGATAGGATTGCTGTAATGAAAAAAGGAAAGATCGTACAGGTTGGAACACCTCAAGAATTGTATATGAATCCTAATAGCCTATTTGTGGCGAACTTTATTGGTGAATCAAACTTTTTGGAAGGCGTAGTCTGTCAAACTAACAATGGCTGTATTGAAATTGAACTGCGTGGAGGTGTCAAAGTCAAAGCATTGGGAAAAGATGTGAAACAAGATGATAGAGTTATCTTAGTTGTGAGACCTGAAGTGATGAATGTGGAGACAGGACCTGGAGATAAAGAGAATATCCTGAAGGGTAGCGTGGAAAAAATTAGTTTTGAAGGAACTATCGTGAGGTATGTGATCAAATTAACTACTAAAGACAGTGTAGTCGTTATTCGATCCTCGTTGAAAGAAGAATGGATGGACGTGGGCAAGAAAGTTGTTCTAAGTTTTCCCAGTGACAAAACACACGTTTTCCCATATCCGAAAGCAGGATTGACGGAAGAAATAGCAGTATAAATCTTCTATTTAATCATGTCAAGAACGAGAAGCTGTAAATGCAAGTCGCCTTCTAATAGCAAATATTACACTTATGATTAGCAAGAAAATAACGACAACAGCGACTGCCATAACCATATAGAACACGTTCTGATCAAGGCCAAATATTTGTGGTTTCCACATATTAGTTGCAGAAGCCCTTGCATTAACTGTGTAGTTGCCGACGTTATCAATAGTTTCAACAAATATACCAGTGGCTTTGTCCCACTGTTTATACCTATCAGTAGTGTTAATGAAGGTGATAATGCGAGTTGCGCCAGCAAAACTCTCTGTATGTTCGCCTTCAATTGTGTAGCTGCGATTATCGAAAGAATCGTAGAACGAATCACCAGGACCAAGATTTGCAGGGATGATTATCCAAGCACTGACTTCACCTTTTTCAAAGTTAAATGTTCGAACAAAACTTGAATATGTGCCATCTGGAGATTTTCCAGTAGTATTTGCGTAGAATGTGTCTCCCGTTACGTTCAGAATATCCATTCTTGCCCATACAATATGCTTCTCAGTTGGAGGAATGCCGGTGGTAGTTACATTGTATTCTATCCAATCACCAGCTTTCACACCTACAGTATATTGAGTCTTTTCACATTGTACTGTTTGTATTGTAAGAATACAAGTACTTAGTATAAGCGAAACAAGCAGCAGTACAGCATTTTTCTTATTCATAAAAATCCAAAAACGTAATTGTTTTTCAGATTTAAGAGATTTATGGTTTAGAATAATTATATGACTGATTTTTCAAGAATTCTTCCTTTGGAAGTTGTTATCAATCTCATGGGATGACTTAAGAAACTGAAAGATGTTCATGATATTAACCTCATCTTCTTCGGCGACTCATTGCAAGCGCTGCTGCCACTATTATGATAATTACCACGATTACAATAATTACGACGTAAATTAGCATCATATCAGGGTAAGAACCAGATGTTGTCTGTGGCGTCCACATATTTGTGTTGGTAGCTAAGCTATGCATTGTGTAATTTGGCTCAACAGTTATTCCTTCAACACTGACGCCTGTTGCTTGATCCCAAAAGTAAGTGTTATTACCGTATGTTGCACTAACGACAGTTCTTGTTGCACCTACACAAGTTCCCTGTGTAGTGTTTGTAATCATCATTTTGCCCATATTACCCATATTTGAGTTGAATTCGTTGCCCGTTGTAAGCCCAGATGGAATTATAAAATTATCAATCAAATATCCAGTTGCCAAATCCAATGTAGAATTTGTTGAGACTTGTGTTCCATTAGAATAGGTTGAAAGTATGTTAACTTGAATTGTTTTTCCTTGAACAGCTAATACAGTCATGTTCGCAGAAGTAACCTCATGACTTGGATCAGGGGTTCCAGTAAAAGACACACTGTATGTTATCCAATCGCCTGGTTTAACGCCAACGTTTTGAGCTGACACTATCATGGCTGTTGAGAGCATCAATAGCAGAGCTAACAGTAAAATGATTTTCTTGTTCATAAGTAGCACCTAATGATAGTATTTATACGGCAGTTTTTAAGACTTACTCAACAGTAAACAAGTATTGTTTTTATGTAGCATTCATTTAAAAGGGTTCTTTGATAATTGTTCCATTTAGATATGTATTGAAGGCTTTTTCAATTCTAACTCTAAGTGTTCTGCCAAATAAATTGTCACTGTCTTTTACAACAATAGGTTTATAGGCATAGTTCCTACCAACCCAGGAGTTTGTGATTTTGCCTTTCTCGTTAACAAGAATGGTACCTTCCCAATTCAACCATCGTTGATTCTGTTTTAAAGACAACTTTTTAGCCAAATTAGATGCTACAGTAGTTCTCTGTTTGATTTCAGTCTGGGAAACTATATTTTTAGTAATAGAAGCCGCTTCGGTCCTAGGTCTAGCAAAAAACTTTGAAACATTAACAATATCTGGTCTAATATCATCAATAAGCCGAAGCGTATTCTCAAACGCCTCGATTGATTCACCCGGAAAACCACATATCACATCAGTCGCAAAAGTAATCTCTGGAAAAACAGTCCTAAAATCTTTCACGATAGTCCGAAATTCGCCTACTGTGTAACATCGATTCATACTACGTAACACTCCGTCGTCACCGCTTTGAACTGGAAGATGCAGAAATTTGTACACCTTATCATTGTTGAAAGCTTCGATTAGCTTAGGTAACATATCTAACACAAGATTGGGTATCATCATACCTACGCGAACTCGAAAATTACCTGGTATAGCGCATACTGCGTTAAGCAGTTCCACAAGATTTGTATCTAAATCCCTGCCGTAACACCCTACATCTTGTGACGTAAGCCAGAATTCTTTCAGACCAGAAGCCAAGTCAGATTCAACTTTTTGCACAATGTCTTTGATCGGGTAACTTCGTAGTCTTCCACGAGCAAAAACCACGCAACAATAGGCACAAGCACCAAGGCAACCGTAACTTATCGGAATTATGCTTACTATACTATTCTGTCTCAAACGAGGAAGATTTAACAAAGGTTTAGTGTGCAATGCATTGGTTATAGCTACAATTTTTTCTCCTTCCACAACGCGATTCACAACGTCTACAATTCTTGTACCAGCAGCAGGTCCGATTACTGCATCAAAACGTGCTGATTCTTGCAATCTAGTGTAGTTTGTCAACGGTAAACAGCCTGCGACAACAATCTTCTTGTTTTTTGGGGCACGCTTGATGAGATCGATCATGCGATTTTCTGTTGGGCCCTTTACACTGCAACAATTGTAGATAAGCACATCTGCGTCATGAACGGAATCAGTTAATTCATAACCAGCTTGACCTAAGCAACCAGCAAGTACTTCACCATCAGCAAGATTCGTGGAACATCCATAGCTTTCTAAATGCACACGCATAGGCTTTATCGCTGCACGTTAAATGCTAATATATCTGATAAAAACATAGAGGTAACCGACAGCTTAAATTTACAAGAAGCTGCAATATTACAGGTTATTACTTTATATTCTAATGTACGAACATGTTTAAGGCATATTTAAGGCATAATATATAGAGGTATATGAGAAGGCAGTAACTGTGTCGTTCATTGAGGGACAACACAATGAAGTTAATTACACTTTACCTTCCAGAAACTTATATCAAAGCGCTAGACCAGCTCGTGGATGAACGATTTTATCCTAACAGAGCTGAAGCGATTCGAGTAGCAGTCCGTGATTTAATCAGTGCGGAAGTTTGGAGGAGAAGAGGCGTTGACTAAAAATGACTCTTCAGATAACACCTTGAAATGTAACTTACTCATCGATAACGTTCCTACAGTCGATTTAGATGTTAATAGGCTCATGGAGGAGAATGTTACGAAAATCTGTAGTCAGAAACAAATCCTCCTTGAACAAGAGCCTGAATTGAAGGTTGTTCATGTTGCAAAGAAAACTCGGGTTAGGAAGAAGGATAGTAGGTGGGGAAAGTTGGAAAGAATTATGGACAAACTTGATAATCTAGAAGAGAAAGACGAATCCGAAAAATCATTAAGGATTCAATTAAATCTTTATCAGATGGAGAACTACTAAACATCCAGTTGTCTTTTTTTTATTTGAACTTATTTTGATCTTAGTTTCTTAGTTAATCGCTGCAATCTCTGGAATTGTTGTCTTAGATTCAGAAATATTGGCACAGGTTCTCCATAAGCTTCACAACGTCCATCTACGATAGCCTTCATAATAGCCTCAACATTCAGTTCCGCATCAATTACGGTATAGCCATAGCCTACTTGTGGTCCGTAATGTGCATCAGTTCCTGCCACACGAGAAAGCTTCAGACGTTCCGCGGTCTCTTTAGCTTTCTTTACGCTACGCTTAAAGGGAAACGCACGAGCATTTATTACTTCTATTGCATCAAATTCTGCGCAGACATTTCTTCCAAGACTACCTTTAAACAAGGCATAAGGATGACAAGCCACAGCTATACCACCTGCAGCGTGAATTAGTTCAGCCGTCTCAATTGCGCTTAACCCTCTTGGAATAATATCTTTAACGTTCAAACCTACAATATGACCATCTATGCTATCAACTTCGACACCAGGGATAATTAAAAAATCAGTTTCTTTCGCAATTTTTACCGCACCCTCAACACAATTATGGTCTGTTACTGCCACAGCGGTTAATCCTTTTTTCTTTGCATAGAAAACCAAGTCTCTCGGCGTTATCATTGAATCCTGTGAATATGTTGTGTGAACGTGGAGGTCAGCTTTAATCTGCATTCAATGTCATCTTTCAAACAAGTTTTGATAATTCTGTTCTTAACTGAATTAACATTTCATCAAGTTTTTTGTCATCAGCAATGATTTTGTTAAACAAGGGTTTTGATTTGTTAATTTTATGGCCAGCTTCTAAAGGCGTTGTGGCTTGCATCCAATTGGCCTTCTGTACGCCGTCATCTGAGTTAAGAATTTGTCTCAACTGTTCTGAAGCACAGGGAATAAAAGGTGCAGACGCGATGGTTAAAGCTTTCACGATTTGAGCACAGACATAGAATATAGTTGCGGCTTTTGGAGGATTAGTTTTCATGAGATTCCAAGGTTCTTTGTCATTCAAGTATTGATTTCCAATGCGACTCAAACTGATTAATGTATTCGCCGCAGGCTGCAGTTTTGATTCTTCAATCTCCTGCGCTATAGTTTTTACTTTTTCTTTAATTGTCTGGAGTATCATTCCATCTTCCGTTAAATCAGTTGCCTGTGGAATTTCGCCATCAAATTTTGAGTTAATGAATGTCAGAGTTCTGTGGACGAAGTTGCCGAAAGTATCATTTAGGTCAGAATTAATCTTCTCCAAAAAGAAATCCCAGGAAAAGTTTGTATCTTTGGATTCGGGTCGGGTTACTATGAGGAAGAAACGCCAGTAATCTACTGGAAACATTTCAAGAGCTTCATCGATCCATATACCTATACGTTGACTCTTGCTAGCTTTTTCTCCCTTGAATTGGAGAAATTCTGTGGCAGACACGTTCCAAGGTAGATTGTAGTCTTCACCTGAGGCTAACAATAATGCTGGAAGAATAATAGTATGAAAAGGAATGTTATCTTTGCCCACAAAATACAATGTTCTTGCCTGTTTATTGAACCAGAATTCTAACCATTTATCAGGCTTGCCAAGATTTCTGCATGCCTCAATGGTAGCCGAAACATAACCTAAAACAGCGTCAACCCATACATAGATGGTCTTCCCTTTGGCTCCTGGAAAGGGTGCTGGAATCCCCCACTCAACATCGCGTGTAACTGCGCGTGGTTTTAAGCCTTCTTTTATCCAATTTAGACTAAAGTTCTTGACATTATCGGCCAATTGTTGATTTGCTTTAATATACTCGCTTAGACGACTACTGAGTTTCGAAAGGTCAATGTACCAATGTTTTGTGGTTTTTACTGTTGGCGGGTTTTTACAGATAACGCAGTAGGGTTCGATTAAAGACGTTGTTTCTAATAATCTTCCACATTTATCGCATTGGTCGCCTCGTGCACGTTCGCAGCCACAATAGGGACATTTGCCTTCTACAAACCTATCGGGTAGATACCGATGATCATGTTCACAGTACAACATTTGCGTGTCTTGACTGAAAATATAGCCATTCGCATAGATTTTCATCAATGTTTGTCGAACGAATTCCTTATGAATTGGACTCTCAGTTCGAGTGTAATTATCGTAAGATATTTTCCAACGTTTGAATAATTCTGAGACTCGCGCATGATTTCTATCAGTCAACGCCTTCGGTGTAATTCCTTGACGTATAGCTTCTACTTCAATAGGTGTTCCGTGTTCATCTGAGCCGCTCACAAACAGAACATCATAGCCCTTAAGTCTGTAATAGCGGGCTGCCACATCAGCTGAAAGAATGGAACCAACTAGATTACCCAAATGCGGAGTTACATTGATGTATGGCCATGCCGAAGTTACTAGAATTTTTTCCAAGCTAACACACTCATTTTGTGATTGACCGTGAGACGCGAATTCTATTACTTAATAGATGATAGTATTTTTATCTTTGATGTTAATTTTTTTTGAGGTAATTCTCGACAATTATTTTTGAAGTTTAGAGTCCGCGTTTTCACTTGATAGGCAATAGAAGAATACGAACACTACTTAATGTTTTCCAATATTGTACAAACTTAGCATTTCTTAATTGGTACTAAAAACAAAAAATCAGTACACTAAAATATACCTTATTTTTCAGTTTCAGTATTAATTTACGTTTTGTTTCTAAATCAGACGTAGGAAAATCAGGATCACGAAATTTAAAGCATTAGGAATCAGCAGAGTCGTTTTTAAGAGCCGATTTTGAATTATTTCATGCAAAAAAATACCTATCTATTTTTCGTCACTTTCAACTAATACAGAAAAAATTGGTGACAAAAAATTGGACAATAAAGCATTAATAAAAACATTATTTACTGTTGGATTAATATTAGCAATTGCATCAATAAGTGTAATATCAATTGGAATATCAAGACAACTTGTGGTAGATTCTCAAAATCTAAAAGATAATGCTATAGAATCAGAAGTGGATACCAAAGCAAAGATTACAGATAATCAAATTAGTCAACTTCAAAATTACTTATCTGGCAATGTTTCTCAAGTTTCAAACCTGACGACTCAAATAAACTCTTTAAATGAAGAAATTCAAAGATTGGAGTTAACTATTTCTGAGAAAAACAATCAGAATGAAAAACTCAACGAACAAGTGAAAGATCTAACGAATGCCCTTAATCAAATTGATGCAGAATTAGAAAATATAGAAAGAACTGAACAAATAAAATTGCTCATTGAAAGATTACAGAATCAGCCGCAAGAACCTACTTACATTCCTTAATCTTTAATCTTAATATTTTTGGAAGAAAAATATCAATACATAATTGATAATCTTTAGACTATTATGTACATTGAAAGTTCGCTTAGATATTTGGAATCTATGATTTCGTAACAAGAATAATACTATTTAATTATGTTGATCCCAGCAAAGCATGAATCAAGAAAGCGATCTTTTCCTTTTGACTGTCTGTCATGTTCAAGTTATCTTGATCACTATAGTTCGTGTTATGAAGTTGAAAATGCGTTGTCGTTTTCTTGGGTATAGGATCCAGCCAATCAAAAGATCTATTGGAAGCAGAAAAGTTTTTCCAACACTCTCAATAGCTGCGTCTGCCATGTTTAAAGCTGCCCCATCTATTTTGACAACCTTTATTCTCATAATCATTTTTCCAAACGATTGTCCGCCAGAGCCCTCCATTAGCATCCAATACAAGAAGAGAAGAATACCATTGATATCAAATCTGAAGAACGGCACCCAGCTGGGCCAACCAGGAATAAGAGTAAAAGTAGCAATTGCAGCAATGAGACCTATAAACCAAGAGATTACTCCAATGATAACTACATCTATTAGCCATGCAAAGAATCGTTCCCACCAGAAAGCTAAATCTAAACTCGATGCCGAGTAAGATTGAGATAATCTTGCAGTACTAACAGGTTCTTCCATTCCAGAGATAGGAGTGCCACATTTTGGACAGAACTGAGCGCCTTCAGGAAGATCAGCTCCACAATTCCTACAATTGGCCATTTATTCATCAATTCTCTATTTCAACTTGTTAAGTTATTTCCTTTTGTCTCATTTAGTTCTTAAGACTTTTGGCAAGACTTAAATTAGAAACTATCTAATCCGTAAGGTAGGTCTGTTTATGCCTTATTGCCGTAATTGCGGAGCCAAAATAGATGAAGATGCAAGATACTGTCGTGTTTGTGGGACGCCAGTAGCACCTGCTGCGATATATACTAAGCCTCCAGAACCTATTCCAACAGGTAAACAAGCGCAGAAGACTGGCTTTCTTTTAGCAGGTATCGTTGCAATAGTTATCGTAGTCTTACTGCTAATCGCTCTCATCATTGCGTTCTTGCCGGTCCAACCGGTGAGATTCAGTCAATCGAATGAAGCCTCTGATCTCAATGTTGATTCACTCAGGTTAACCCTGAACGCAGATGTTGCCAGCATAAACATAATGCTACGTGACTTGCCAGAAAATCAACGGGCTGCAATTAATGTATCTGCAAATGGCTGGAGAAGCATCTTTGGAAGTGACAAGCCCTTGGCATTAACTTTCAATGAACACAGGCAAGGCTCAACTCTCGAGTATTCTGTAGATATTATGAGAACTGCAGGCTCAGCATCCTTCAATACGCTTAACGTATCCTGTGATGTTTACGTCGACCCATCTGTATCCATATTCACGACGATTACGACAAGTACGGGAGCAATCGTTATGAATGCTGATACAGAAGCAAGCTTTCAAGGAATAATCTTACGGACAACTACTGGAAGCGTCGTTGCTAACATAAAAGAAGGCGTGGTAATTGAAGGTGATTTTTCGTTGGAGACAACAACTGGAAGCGCTGAACTTCTTTGGAATGAGGCAAAAGTCACAGGCAATGTTCCTGTTAACGTTAAGGCAACAACCGGTGGGCTTGACGTAAATATAACTCAGAATGAGCAGATAGGAGGAAACATGACTTTAAACGCTGAAACTACAACCGGTGGAGTCAACTTAGCCATGAGCATTAAGAATGATATTGGCGCAAGAATTTCTGCAAGTACTGGATTAGGGGGCATAGATGTTAACCAGCAAGGATTTTCAGGAAACCAGGTGCCAATACAATCAAACAATTATCCTGCAGGAAATAATTTCGACATAACATTGAGAGCAACTACAGGCGGGATAAACATAAATGTCGATTATGCAATTGTTGGGACCCGCAGTTAGCTTTCGAATATAAACCTAAAGACTTAAAGCTTTCATACCAACTCTTTTCATAGAAGGTGAAATTTTTTGTCGCAAGAACAACGAAAAATAACAATGGCTGAAGTAGCCCAAAACAA
Organism: Candidatus Sulfotelmatobacter sp.; assembly: GCA_035297385.1. Classification (GTDB taxonomy): domain Archaea; phylum Thermoproteota; class Bathyarchaeia; order Bathyarchaeales; family Bathycorpusculaceae; genus UBA11855. Next base: position 18,779 of record DATGZD010000053.1, read on the forward strand.
CGGACAAAACGGAAAACCAGCATTTATCGTCTATAAAGGAAAAGTTTATGATGTCTCAGAAAGCGCATTCTGGTTATATGGTGAACATATGTCAGCACATCTAGCTGGAAAAGATCTAACAAGCGAGATGGAAATGGCGCCTCACAGAGAAGAAACACTTCAAAGAGTTAAAGAAGTAGGAGTACTTGCTGACTCAGCGACTTAACCTCAGAAAATAACTTTGAGGACTCCATCTATCTTTTGCAGAGCATCCAGAGCTGATGTCGTATCTATAGTGCTTAATTTAGCTTCTCTTCTTAGAACGCTTAACTGTGAGACGGCTTCAAAGAGGCTATCAAAAGCAAGTTTAACATTCAAATCATTATTCATAGCATTTTCAAACTCAGATACCATGTTATGCACAATGTTCTTTGCTTCTTCGCTAGACGCAGATGATTCTGGCTTCTTCAACTCCTGCAGCTGTAGCACCATATTTTTGAATTCGTCCAAGCGTTGACTCGCCATACTGAATTTCTCAGAAGTAAAGTTGATTCTTTTTCTGTAGTGTCCATAGATAAGGAAGAAACGAATTTGGTTGCTGCTGTAATTTTTTGCAATTAAATCTTCAGGGTAGATGACGTTACCTTTACTCTTTGACATCTTCGAGCTTTCCATAAAAAGATGTGCTCCATGAAGCCAATAATTAGCAAACGGTCTTCCTGAAACACTCTCAGCAACTGCTAGCGTGTAATCATGATGTCTCACAAGGTTATCTATACCGCCTGCAGCGATGTCTATTTGAAAACCTAAATGTTCCGTAACTATAGCTGCATCTTGAATATTCCACGCTGGCCTTCCTCTACCGATTTCCGTATCCCAACATACATCGTTTGCATCATATTGTTTACAATCGTGCCAGATGATGAAGTCACCACGATTCCAGGGTGTACCCGGATAAGTGTCTTTATGAAAACGACGCTTCTTGACAGGCCATTTCGTCATATCTAAATGTGCCAGTTTTCCGAAACCCTTGAATTTCGAAGGGTCGAAGTAGATGTTTCGTCTGCCTTCGTGGGTATAGTAGTATGCAATATTCTCTGTTAGCAAGGAGTTGATAAGCCTAACTGATTGTGGAATAACTGATGATGCTCGAACAGTGTAATCTGGGACTTTAATTTTCAATAGGTTGAAATCTTTGAAGAATTGGACTTCGTTCCTACTCGTCAACTCTTCAACTGTTACATTCTCCTTTCTTGCTTCAGCAATGGCTTTGTCCTCAACGTCTGTCAGCGTCATTAATCGTGTGACCTTATATCCCAAGTATTCCAGATAATGTTGAAGAATGTCTTCAAAGAGGAAAGTACGATAATTGCCAATGTGCGGTCGTAGGTAGGTAGATGGACCGCATGTATACATTTTCACTTTCAGATCATCTGCTGCACAAAAAGGTTCAGTTCTTCGAGTTATACTATTGAATAGATTTAGCAAGACTAGACACTCACATTGTCTTTGAATAAGAATATATGATTTGAAAACAGTCGCGTTCTATTAATGTTTTACATTTGAAGCTTGAAAGAAAAATAGTATTATAAGCTGCTTTAACTTTAGACCAATAAAGAAGGAGTACGTTTTGTCAGAGAAAATGCTAACGATAGCGAAGTACAGATGTCGGGTTATTGTCAATGACGTTTCGGGTATTCCACTTGTCTTTTTTCATGGTTTATCTTATACTACTGAGGTTTGGCGGCGCCTCAGTATAACAGGATTATTGATCGAGAAGCACATTCCTTTCTTAGCATTAAATATGCCGTACGGAGCAAAGAGTGATTGTCGGCCTCGAACTCGAGATGTCGGAACCAACATTGCTTTTGCAAATGAGGTAATCAGAAATTTCTTTAGCGATACCATACCTGTTTTAGTTGGCGCCAGTTTAGGTGCACATATGGCGTTAAATTATGCTACACAATTTTCAGTTAAAGGCTTACTTTTAGTCGCGCCTGTTAGGAGTCTTGAACTAAGACTCCTGCAAGCTTATGATCGGTTTAATTTTCCAGTACGCATAGTTGTCGGCTCTGAGGATAGGATAGTCTCTATTGAAGAGCTAAGAGAATTAGTTGGAAAATTACCCAACGCAAAGTTCATTGAGTACGAAGGCGCAAAACATTCTGCGTATATTGATTTTCCTGATAGGTTTAAGCATGATCTCATGGAATTCTACGCTGCAGTAGAATAATTTGAAGAGTTCTAGTTACTTACATTTTAAAGTCAAAACGTTAAGCGGCAGTAACTCAACATCTTTTCCCACGACACAAGTTTTACGACTTGCTTACTCTTTCTTCTGGTTTTTTGCGGTTTCAGTTTCTTTTGACTTATTGCTACCTTCAGATTCACCTTTATGTGAAGTTTCAGGATTTTTGCCTACATATAGATGGAAACCTGTATCTGCAGAACGAGCAGTCTTTTCTTCTCCACGTTTGACTTCTAAGTGAAATGCTGGACTGCTCATGTCACCTTGCCTTGTACTTTTTCTAGCTGCTTTTGCCCTCGTTCGTGATCGCGTGTTGGGTTTACTTCGAGTAGTTTTTCTGTTTGAACTCGTATTTTTTGTTCTACTCTTCTTTGTTCTTTGAGTTTTCATTTCCAAAAAAATTCACCTCCGCTAAATATGACAAAAAACGCACAAAGTAAATGCATTAACCGTGCCCTTTAAACGTAGCGCATGTCGTTATGAAGAAATGATCTAAATCGTGAGCTCGGATGGTTTAGCAGTAATCACATAATGGTATGATCCAGCATCGCTTACGTTCATAATTTCAAAACCAGCCGTTACCATTAGTTTTGAAGCTGTATCCTCGCTGAATCGAATTTGCTCCGGAGGACCAAAAGACATGTGTTCCTTCTTCCAATCAAGATCAACAAGTGTACCTGATGACTTAAGCATCTGTTTTGCGTTATGCAACACTTTCAATGGATTATGAAAATCATGAAGAGCTATACTATAGAATATGATATCAGCACAACCTTCACAGAGAATGCTATCTTCAGCTTCACTCACAACTGCTTTTACATTATTTAGCCTATCCTGTGTCGCTTTACGTTTTAGTCTCTCGATAGCTGAAACGTCTGTGTCAACAGCATAGACTAGTCCTTTTTCACCCACAAGTCTTGCAGCTAACATGGTAAAGAAGCCGTCTCCACTGCCTATGTCTATAAAAACCATGCCTGAACGTAAACCTATATCAGCAAGAATTTTTTCGGGATTAAACCAGCTTCGTCTCGTAGCTTCGTCTACTGAAAACCCACCATGGCAACCCATGCAAAAACCTTGATAGGCTAACCACACATTGTCTATTATACTTAAGCTTGATCCATATTACTCTGGAAAGATGTAAGACGAGTAACACTAAAAACCAATCTTATCAAACATTTCTGCATAGCCGCAATATTCCAGTTTTAATATAGCTTATTGATATTTAGTTTTCGCTTCTTCTCCATTTTTGGACTAAGCTTGATACTGAATTTTTGTTTTACACTTCCGTCGAAAAAGCTATCAACATGAAGATGAGCCAAAATAGTAATGAAATGCCATAAGAGACTTCTCCATCTGCTAGTAGTTATTGCGTTAATCGTAATTGTGGCAAATATTGCACAAGCGGCGACGCAAAGCTTCAATGTTGAAGCTGGAAAAGATGTTGAAGAGATAATTGAACTTCAAGCGAGTGATACACTCTCTATGAGTCTTCAGGTAACAGCGGTTGAATCCAGCAAGCTCCACTTCTACATTATCCTGCCGAATAGTACAATAATTGATTATGGAGATACGAATCAACTAACTATTGAATTGTCCACAAAGGTAGATGGCGAATGCAAACTACATTTCGATAACAGTCACTCTGAGACCGCTAAACTTATCACTATAAACTACAACATCGAACACTATATCTTTGGGGTACCGCAAATGTTATTCCTCTTAATAGCGATAGGTATTCTTCTTCTGTTTGTAGTTGCCGGTTATATTGCAATGGGAAAATACGGGTAAAAATTGAAGAACCAAGCCTTCGATTCCAAAATAAGATAGTGGTCATCATGCTTGTGATTTAGATGAATAGTCATGAAAGACTCGCAGCCTTAACTAGTGAAAGGAGGGGGGCCACGTAGTTTCAATTACAGTATTTTCGATCATACTCAAGCATGAGCTAAATTTCGAATTTTTCTATAATGCGCGTTTCTCTTTCACCTGTAATTTCTGCTATAACATGGAAATAATCTTTGAGGCCTGAAACTTCAATTCTGGGTTTAAGCAGCTCATCGATTTGGAAGATCCCTGCGGAGTCAGACATGCGGATCTTAATTGTGATTGGTTTCTTTCCGCCCTCTACAACTTCAACTTTTTCAATGGATAATGCTGAAACAGCATGGATGTCGATTTTTCCAGCTTCAAAGGGTATCCGTGCCCTTCCAGCTTCCATATCTAAAGCGTCAGCGATTCCGACTATTCCAGCTTCAACGGTTAATGGTACATTTGGGGGTTGGTGTGCAACGATAATGTGCATAACCTCTGAGCAGAGTATTGCACACTCTTCATCAGAGTAGACGGTTTTTGTGTTTCTTTCTACAAACTCATTTGCGAGCATCGCACCATACATTTCGTGACGATTACGAATGACAGTCATGCCTAAATCATGAAAAATCGAACCCAAAACCACAACTACTTCGGCATCATTGTTTCCCATATCATAATCACGAACCAGGTTTGGTTTAACTTGATGTTTATCAACTAGAATTCGCAAGAATTTCAGCGCCAAGTTCGCTACAATCTTAACATGTGTAGGACCATGATCAGTATATCCCATACGATCAATAGCCATTACATTTGAACATCGCCAGAAGGTGTGCAATCGAATATCTTGCTTGATATTTTCCATGACGCGCTCTAATTTCACGTTTCCACGAAACGGAAGATTAAAAACAAAATCCAACCCGACAACTCCAAAACAAACATCTTTCTGACAGATTTAAGCTTAATCAGTCAATAAACCATGCAGAAGGGAACGAACACACTTTTAAGCAACAATAGTCCATGATAACAAAACAAACACGAGGCACAAGGTTGGGCAAGAAAAAAGTCCTAAGTGAGGGCACGCTTAGTGAAATGATCTATCCAGGACAAGGCGAAGTCTTAGGTGTCGTAACAAAACTGCTTGGTTTTGATCGAATAATGGTTAAATGTCAAGACGGAAATGAACGATTATGCAGAATTAGGGGTAAAATGAAACGTCGTGTTTGGATTCGTGAAGGAGACGTCGTAATTGTCTCTCCGTGGGATTTTCAAAGTGATAAACGTGGAGATGTTACATGGCGATATACACATGCACAGGCTGATAACCTAAGAAGAAAAGGCTACTTATCCATGTAACTCTGGCAGTATTATCCTAGACTAGAACGCACAACTTTTCGGTTCTTTGATTCCACAACGTTATGTAAGGATATTTGTTAAAATGAAAAACAATTAAACTTTGAAGTTACCTATTTCTTTTGGGAACAATCGTGAGTTTGAATAGGTGGTTGACAAGAAGTAGTATTAGTATACTGATTCTCATTCTATCCTTTGCAGTCGTAGCAAAGGTAACAGAAAAAGTGAATGCTGAACTTCTCTCAATGCCTGAAGAAACAGTCGCCTACACCATAACTCGTATCAATGGTGTCTTATGGGCGAAGATTGATGGAGAATACCCAATACATTACGACGGCAACGATGAATCAATATGGATGATCTATCCAACGCCACCTGGCACTATGAACATATCAATTTTGTTTAACAATGTTAAACTTGCTTGGAGCAATTTCACTAGCGAAACACATCACACGGCAATAGGAGAATGGGATGTAATTTCTACACTTCTTGAGCCGATTTCAGAGAATTTTGTCTTAAAAATTCATTATGAACATCCTGTACAAATCATAAACGATAGTTACATGTTCCTTTACGATTTGAACATTGCATCTTATCTATCAGCAACAAACAACAAATCAGTATGTCATTACAGTATAAGAATGGAAAGCGAATACACTAACTTTAAAGTCAATACCGTGGCTGTTGAAGATGAAAGGCTTAAACCAATAGTGTTTACAGTCTCAGGTTTTAATCCAGTACAAATCAAAATTGATGAGACTTCAGAGTTTGGTAAGCCACTTCCGGGAGATTTGTTAGTTTCTTTCTCTGAACCTGAAACACAAACAGTATCAGATTGGTGGATTGGTGGTTCAATTCTGATTATTGCGTTTATTGTTGTCATCTTAATCATTAATGGTTTAATACGAAGGCGCAAAAATTCATGAAGCCTCAACTAAGATAATTAGGTAATTTAAATATTCCTTCAGTGCTTCTGCTTGGTGAAGATTAATGTCTAATAAGGCTCGGGAAAGAATTGCACATAGAGAGAGAAGAATTGAACGAAGAGACAGGATGCTAGAACATGACTTCTCCTCTGAACGTGCAACGTTGGAAGAAGTTTTCGACCAATCAACCCTTATGGTAATCTACAGGTTTCTTGCAGAAGGAACTTTACATGAAGTTCATGGAGTTGTGAACGCGGGAAAAGAGGCACGAGTATACTGGGGGAAGAATAAAGAGGGCAAAGATTTGGCTGTAAAGATTTATTTGACAAGCTCAGCCGAATTCAAAAAGGGCATGTTCAAGTACATTGAAGGCGACTACAGGTTTAAGGGTGTAAAGCATGATACTCGTTCGTTAATTTTTGCTTGGGCACAAAAAGAATTCAAGAATTTGGAACAGGCTTTCAACGCAAAAGTTAACGTGCCCAAACCTATTGCGGTCAAGAACAATGTATTAATAATGGAGTTTATAGGCAAAAATGGCATTAGCGCCGCTTCATTAAAAGAAAAACTACCGGCAAACCCTGCAAAAACATACAAGCAATTGTTAACATATTTAATGCGGCTTTATCGGAAAGCAGACCTTGTGCATGGTGATTTAAGCGAATACAATATTATGATTTGGAAAAGTAAACCTGTGTTATTCGATATGTCACAATCTGTTCCAAGTTCTCATCCACTGGCAAAATCACTTTTGGAAAGAGATTTAATGAACGTGAATAGATTCTTTAGTAGGTTAGATGTGGAAGTTCTAACACTCGATGAAGCTTACAAAAAGGTTGTTGGATAAATTATGTCAAAAACAAGCGGATTTGTTCGAATTCCTAAAGAACGTGTCGGTGTTCTTGTAGGACCAGATGGAAAAGTAAAACAGCATATTGAAGATAAGCTTGGCGTATGCTTAGAAATAAACAGTGAAGAGGGAGATGTAAACGTTAAGCTTAACGAGAAAGCTGAAGATCCTTCGTGTCTATTCAGAGCAAGAGATATTGTGACAGCTATTGGCCGAGGTTTTGCACCTGAACACGCATTTCGTTTAATCCGTGATGAAGATGCAGTTTTTGACATAATCGATTTAAGAGAAATCTTTGGCAGATCAGAATCCGATATTAAACGCATAAAAGGCAGAATAATTGGCATGGAAGGAAAAACGCGAAAAATTATCCAAGAACTATCAGAAGCCGACATTGTGGTTTACGGACATACCGTAGGAATTATAGGAACGTTTGAAGAAGCTAACATCGCAAGAACAGCCATTCAAATGCTAATCGATGGTTGCCAACACCATTCCGTTTACAAGTACTTGGCTAAGAAACGTCGAGAACTCAAGAAGGAAAGACTACAAATCTGGGAGAAACCGCCAGAATAAGACAATTATCCAGCTGTTTCCTTTGGATTAATTGAACCTGTCACTCATAATGGAGTATAACCTGAAAGGCTACGTTACACATAGTGTAGCCTTACTGTTATCCGACGCAAAAGCCAAAGCGTTTGATTGTAGATGGAAGGACTTTTTCTTTAACCATTAAGTCTTTCATACAGATTGGGTCAGTTTCCAAAAAGTCATTGTAACATGCATAAGCTCTTCCTCTACAACCTCCACAAGTATATTTATAGTCACATAAACCGCATTCGCCCTTCAATAGTTCACGATTTCGTAACTGTCTGAGAACTGCAGAATTGCGCCAGATATCGATTAAGCTGTGTTCTCTTATGTTGCCTATTTTTACAGGAAGAAACGTGCAAGGGTAGACGTCGCCGTTTGGTCTTAAGCTGAAGTACATTATACCTGCGTGACAGCCGACAGGTGCATAAATCCAAAATTCTTTCAATAGTAAATCTTTGGCTGTAGTGCCATGTGATTTGTGTATTTTTGAGACTATTTCCGGGTACAAGGGTTGTCCACCTGACATTGAAAAAACAATATCGTCATTTTCTTGCATGCTCTCAAGGCATTGAATAAGGGTGACTCGCTGTTGATTACTCATAGCAGAATCAATAACATTTTTTCCTCGACCAATAGGAACGAGGTCATAAACCGCTACTTGATCCACGCCTAAATCCGCAATGAAGTCGATTCGTTTTTGCATTTCAGTAAAATTGTCCTTCAATGCCATCGTTGTCACTATAACTTCCAAATCTAAGTCCAAACAGGCCCTAATCGCTCTTACTGCTTTGTCGAATGAGCCAGTAACGTTTCTAAGTTTATCGTGATTTGCTGGATAGACAGAGTCGATTGGAATTCCAACTGCCATTAAGCCTGCATCTTTGAGTTCATAAGCCGTTTTATGATCGAGCAACACGCCATTAGAGAGCATTGCTGGAATTATTCCTACATCAACACAATATCTAACCAATTTTCTTACAAATTCCTTTCTTAGCAGCGGTTCTCCACCACTTATTATCATAGCTTCGGTGCCCAAGGCTACCATCTCATCGATTGCATGCAAAGACTCTTGCAGACTCAGCTCGTTTTTGAACGCTTCCTTAGCGTCAACGTGACAATGTAAACATCGAAGGTTACAGGCTTTTGTTACTGCAAAAGAAACGATGAGCGGTACATTTGCAGTACCTGTCAGCCCTTTGTCAAATAGTTTTTGACGAAGCACCAGCTCTAAGAGTTTAAGTCTAATGCCCACGATCTCACCAGTTTATGGTCTTCCACGAATTGCCCACATTTGTATTACACGTCGTAAAATCAATGCTACAGCCATAATAGTGGTAACGGCAATCAGAGCCACGAGCATATTCGGTCCAATATCAATTTCAGCCATAGCTGTCTCCAATTCTGGAGCTAAATCAGTGATTTGAATCTCATCAATCGTCACTTCTGCATCATGCCCAAAGTACACTTCGGTTCCATTAATTATCTTACCAGATGGATTCTGTACACCACACAGAGAGGTAACCTGCTGCTCGATTCCGTTAAGATACAAATGCATACCCGTGGTCAAACTTCGAGTGAAAGCTACGTGAATCCACTCATTCAAAGGCACAACAGTCTGAGTTGTCGCGATTTCATTAAACCCTGCAGTATCCGTAAAAACACAACCACTAAGACCACCAACAGGCAACGTGCGACCATTCTGTGGTAACCCTGATTTGATTGCAAGTCCAAACACTCTTGTCGTGTTCTCTGAAGAGGCATCTGTTCGTGAACATTTAACAACAATGTTGCCATAAGGCACGTCTTTGAAACCTTGCACGTTTATCCATGCTTCGACTCGCAACTCTTCTTGAATATCCAAACTTGTTGAGATAGGAATGTAGATCGGCTGTGGAGAGGGGGGAAAACCTACTATAAACCGGATCGGCACATACACACCGTTCGCGCCGTCGAAGTGCAAAGCTTTACCAAATTTTCCATCAATCAGTTCTGGGCTTCTAGGTGCATGCACTAAGGTTCCAGGGTTGTTGCCTGTGACGTCAGGGATAAGTTCCCGGTAGTCAACAGAGACTAATTCATCCATATGCCATAAGCCGACGATTTTCCCTGAACTTTGAGCTTTTGTGGAAGGTGTAAACGTCATACTTAATAGGATTATGATAAGTAAAACCAGACTCAAACCAAGCATTCTTTTTTTCGTTTTCATCGCTCTTACCACTGCAAAAGCACATTCAGAACTTGCATTTTACTCTCCCCAGAGAACACTTTGTTCTTCCTAGAGAACACCCACCAAAATATAGCGTTAATGCTGTAACAGGAAAGCATTAATCCATTTCAACGCCAGCATTTTCCTCTCAAGATGAAAATCACAATCAAGAAGATTTACCCAGCACCTTTATGAACCGAGCATAAATTTAAAAAGCAATTACAACATATACCTATTTTTCGCAAAGCCTTTCCTTTGCTTTGCAATAAACTTATGGGAGAGTGAAAAATACATTGTCAAAGAGAATTATGAAGACAATTGCTCCAATCGTTCTGATTCTTTTGATTGCGTCTGTCATGCTAACAGCGGTTCCGGTTCAAGCTCAGACAGATCAGGGCGGAACAAGTGGAAGCTTGACTGGTGGTGCCCCGCCAGCTGGTGCCACTTGGAATACTACAGTTCGAATGATAGCTTACATGAGTGTTGGACCTAGCCCAGTTGGAGTCGGTCAACTTGTCACAGTTAATGTTTGGACATCACCTGCGCCTGGAGCGGGTAGAGCTCGTACTGGTTACAAAGTTACTATTACAGCGCCTGATGGAACAACAACTGTAATTGGGCCATTTAATTCCTATGTCGCAGATGGAACAAGCTGGTTCTCTTATGTTCCTGATCAAGTTGGCACGTACAAATTTAAGTTTGAAGCGCCAGGAGATTATTACCCTGCAGGACGCTACCTAAACGGAGTCCTTGTTACCAATGCGTCAGGTTCATTGTATGATTCAGCGTATTATCAACCAGCATCAACGGATGAACAAGAAATCGTTGTTCAAAATGAACTGGTAATGTCATGGCCATCATCACCACTTCCAACAGATTATTGGAAACGACCTGTGATTGCAAACTTCAGAGAGTGGTCGCAGATAATGGGCGATTATCCATGGTATGGTCCTGCAGGAGCAAATTGGCCAGCAAATACGAATCCATACTGGAGCGCTAATCAGAGGTTCACTCCTTACGTTCAAGGACCAAAAACTGCTCACGTAGTTTGGCGTCGATTGGGAATTATGTCTGGCATCATTGGCGGAGACTTTGGGAGAGAATCAATCGGTGGAATGGGAGGTGGTATTCAAACTCTACCCAGCCCCGGTCTTCCAAACATAGTGTACAACGGTAGATGCTATCAGACAATAACAAAGGTAGTCCCAGTGCTTGTCAATGGCACTTACTATAATCAGCCGCAGAGTGTATGGGAATGCTATGACCTGCGAACGGGTCAGATATATTGGGATATCCAAGGCGTTACCGCACCTTCAATAATCGAATACACCGAAGGCAACAAAGCAGTTGCAGGCGGAGAAGCTCAGGCAACAACAACTGTAGCTCTTGTGGCTATAAGCGGCAGTAGACTGATAAGGTACAACGCATTCACTGGAGCTGTAACAGCGAATGTCTCTATTGCTCCGTTAACGTCAGCAACCTACTACATGAATGGATACGCCTTAAGCGTACAAACGATTGGTTCAGGAACAAACGCAAGTTACCGTTTGATTAATTGGACTACGCTTGGAACTACCACCAGTCTGACTTCTAGAGTTGTTAACAATGTCACTTGGCCATGGAACAGCATACCTAGCACTATTGATTTCAATGTTGGCATTGCTGCTCAGGTATCTGGTATTACTCAATCAGGAGCACGTGTTGGATTAAATGTTCAAGGTGCGAGCCTGAGAACTGGACAACTACTTTGGAACAGTACAGTCATGGATGAACCACAATATAGTGGCTCATGTCAAATCGCTGATCAAGGCAAAGTTGCAGTCTTGTCTTCTAGAGGGTACTGGGTTGCATGGGATCTATACAGCGGGAAGCTAGCATGGAAGGGTCAAGTAATGGACTATCCATGGGGAGCAACCGCTTTTGGAGCATACTCTGTGCAATCAGCTTATGGCTTATTCTATTGGGAAGCTTATGATGGTATCTACGCTTATGACTGGAGTACTGGAAAGATAGTTTGGCATTTCAAGTCACCTACTCTGTATGCGTTCGATACCAATTACTATGATAACGGTACCGCCCAGAATCCTTTTGATCAAGGTGCAGTCGTGGCTGACGGAATGATTTATTCATATAACGTCGAGCATTCTGCGATCAGCCCAATCGCAAGAGGGTGGAAGATGTTCTGTGTCAATGCAACAACGGGCGAGGGGATATGGAATTTAACGACGCCCGGGACGTGTGGTCCGATTTCGGATGGGTATATGATTGGCAATAGCTTCTATGATGGATATCTCTACGTCTTTGGTAAAGGACGAAGTGAAACAACAATGCATGGGCCATCGACAGCGGTAATGTTGGGTCAGAGTGTTGTCTTAACAGGCACAGTCTTAGACAGGTCTCCAGGTGATTTGGGCAGTTATTCAAACCCGACTGCAAGAAGCGATTTTCCTCAGAAAGTTCCTTGTATATCCAAAGAGTCAATGCAAACATATATGGATTATCTATATATGCAGATACCTATCCCGTCAGGCTATACTGTAACTGGTGTTCCGGTGTCTGTAGATGCTATTGATGCAGCAGGAAAATTCATACATATTGCAGACGTCGTGAGTGACGTAAGCGGCTCCTTCGGGTACATGTGGAAGCCACCAGCGACAGGTGAATATAAGGTTACAGCTACGTTTGCTGGTGATGAATCTTACGGGTCATCATTTGCAGAGACAACTGTGGGCGTGGTCGAAGCTCAAAATTCAACAGCACCGAACAATCCAATAGTATTGACACAGCCCGATACTATACCATACATTGTAGCCATGGGGGTTGCTGTAATTCTCGCGGTTGCTGTAGCTACTGTCCTAATGCTGAGAAAACACTAGGGAACAAAATCGTGACTAGAACTTGAGTATCCCTTTTTCTTTTTTTGTGCTGCTAATAATGAATTCTGTAGGCGCGTCAGAAGACATATTTAATTGGTTAGCAGCCGTTAATTTTATCCGCGGTTCAAAAATATATCATAGGAGATAGGAACAGAAACATACCTTTCCCCGTGGTTAATTTTTAGGTTCTAACCAACCAATTTCATTCAAAATACTGTGGGTTCTTTACCTTCAAGACGCGCCCTGAGTATATTATTTAACGAATTTAATAACAGTAAGTTGTAGCGTTATGACAACAACTAGCCTATTGAAAATGGTAATACCGCCCTATAGGGATTAAGACAGTAAATTAACTTCTGAACTTTTTATCCACATAACACAAATTCTCAAATATTATTTTCGATCAAGAAACGTTAATCTTTTCTCAATTTCCTTTCTGATCTCAATATCATCTTCAGATTTTAAGGCATCAGTTAACAATTTTCTTGCTACTTTAAAGCTCTGATCTCCAAAGATTTTTTCAAAAATGGTGGCATGATTATGACCAAGCCATTTTGGCAGTAGGCAAACAAAATTCATAGGATAATTTTTAGCCTTATCTAAATCAATAATAACAAAACGAAGATGCTGAGAGTCAGAATAATCTGAAATATTATAATATCTTGAAATTGACAATTGGATTTTCAAATTTTATTCACACAAGCACTTTGATAGGCTAGAAGGATAACGCTGGCAGAATAAAAAAAACTCTTAGAATAGAGATATTGATGAGCCTCTATAACCATCTCCTATGCACCATATTTGGTAGTTGAAAAACAGTATTTAACGTCTCTTGAAAAACTAGTTTTACTATTTTGTAAAACCAAAAATGCAAAAAAGTACTTGGCTAGTTAGAAGCTACTAGTTCATCTACAGTACAGAAAAACGTGAATTTGGGAACAGTAAGGAAAGCTTTTTCCTTAGTAGGCTTAGTTTCGAATAAGTCAATCTTGACTTCTAGTATATCACTTTCTTGTTGTGTTCACGACTAAGCGCTCATATTAGCTTACAATTTTACGCTGCATAATGCCACTACATACCACAGAACTGAATATTTTGTGACCGTCCCAAAATTTTGAAGAAACGAAAATTGGATTGAATCAATTAAATGGACAGCTAATACACAGAGATCGAAAGAACCTTTTCAGGCCTTTTACTGTAATTGCCTCAACAAGAGAGAAACACTGTATAATGTTGCTTTTTTTCTACAACCCAACATTTATTTTGTTCTAACTTGAATTGTTATGTTTATTTTTGCCATAAATAGTTAGAAAACTGAATTACATCTATTATTTTTGTTGAGAAATCAGTTTCTTCACATTTATCGCAGTACATTAGGAATCCGTCGAAAGCAAAGAAATAGACGTTTTTTCGTCGGTAAATGATTCTTGGTTTAGCAATATCTACGAGTTTAAGAAAATTCTCTCGATCAAATTTAACTCTATAACTGCTTGCTGCCGCTGAAGTGTAAATACTTGCAGCCATAATTTATGCCTTCAATTGATATGTTAGGTTTTCCATTTTTTAAAGGTTACCAACGTAGACACAACGTTTTTAGAAGTGCCCGAAGATTTAAGAGTATTCCAGAAGGTGTTACGGGCAATTTCACGTCCCTCATTACGCGCCATATTAGAATTGTTAAGAATATGTTATAGTTACACACTATAAACGAGATGTGGACAACTGTTACCAATAATTAACTAGATGAAAACCGATAGAACGCCAAATAATTCGGAGGTACAGACATCCACAGTTTAGCTAATTTTAAGGGTTCGGAAATCTGAAGCTGAATGAATTCTTCTGTTTCTCGCGTTGTTGTTTTTTCGATTCCACATCTACTGTCATATTTGGTTCTACCTGAATAAACTCCATTAGCGCCACTGCAGCAAAGCCTGGCAAGACCATTTGGCAAAATTTCTTTTAATTTCAAGAAATAATCACCTTGTAAGTACTTACAAGAATTACACCTTAAATCAACCATGACTAAACCTCAACAAGTCTAAGAATAGAGAGTAGCTAAGGTTTTTTATGAAGGCCAAATCTGATTTTAGCGGGATTTTCTGTAAACTAAGCAAAAAACAAAAAACGAAAGGGAAGAAAATCGAAGAGAAGCTGACGAACACTTAAAAGTCATAACTAGAATGAGAGTTTTAAGTTTTCTGCTGAATGGAATTTCAATTGCCTTTTCTTTTTTATAAATTAATGTTATAGAAATGAAGCGTAGCTTGAAGAATAGAACATTTACCCACTAACGAGTAATGGAAATAACAATGGAAGACAAAGAGTCCCCTTTCAGGAATCGGGATTAACCATTATATTCAGGCGGGCTCGTGAACCGTAAATCCAAACTAATTGGTAGAAACGGTTCGTCGCACTCAAGATCCAAATCACTCCATAATGGTCTTCGGGGCCAGAGTCGTCATTGCCCACCTAACAAAAAAGAACTGCTGGTCGCATTAAAACGTTAAGGTGTAGTTAGTTTTGGGAACAAATAGGTTTGTTAATCTGTTTATTGCATTCTTGTACGTTATTGAGGATTCTTCCTGACAAATGTCTCGGGAAGCAATTGCTTAAATCTGTGCTGAATTCTTCATATTGATTTCATCTGGTAAAGATCAGATTCTATTAAGATTCGGTTGGTCGTATGGATATAACGATCTCGTATTCAGTGTTTTCTCCTTTGTTTGTTATTTAAGCGATTTAGATCGCTAGAACCAGAACAATAAAACATCTTTTCAAAACTATGTGACTGTTAGACCACAACAACAATACCTTATATATTGATTCTTTTAGACAGAAATATAACATTAAGGTGGAAAATTTTGTTTGCACTACAAGTGATCAGTTTTAACCCTTCCGACCCAGGCTTTTGGTGGCTGCTAATAATCCTGCTCGTAATCGGCTTGATCGCCATCGTTGTCATCGGTTTTCTCTTCGCATTTCCAATTGCAGCGTTAGTCGCGATCGCGGTTTTCTTTCTCACGGGAAGTTTATTGTGGGCAGGAATAGCATTCTTAGTAGTGGCATTGGTCTCTGCGGCGATAGGTGATTTACTAGGCTACACAGCACGGCATCATCGTCATGAAGAACGTGTAGTAGAAGAACACCATGACGAACACCACGACGTTCATGACTAATCCAGCTTGGAAGGTTTAGGATGGCTTCAAGGACAGTCTTAGTAGCAGTTGCAGTCGTAATCATAATAGTCATTGTTTTTGCTGTTTACGCGGCTTCGACGTACCCTCGACCTATCCTAACTGTCCCAGTTTCATTTGCTGCGGGAATCGATCAGAAGAACGCCATATTTGAGCAATCAAGACTAGATACTACGGTTCAAGTACAAGTATCGGTGCAAAACGGCGCTGCACTTTGGCGAGCTCAAATCCTAAACGGCAGCGCAGTCATTTGGAGTCATACAGCAAGTCTAGGGGAGCAACAGAGTTATAGTAGTGGCTGGATTCCTTTACAGAGTGGACAATACAATTTTGCTTTCGAAGTTATCGGTGGTGGTTCCTTGGATGCAACTGTTACCCTTTCATCAAAGGGTGGTTTCTGGTAAATTCCCCATACTTTTTGACTTTCAAGAATTGCATGTTATGGATTACAGTTTAATGCTTAGTTCAACTCCATCTTCTTCAACTTGAAAGAATTCGCTCGTGTATTTTCCTGATTTGCGGACATAATCCAAATAATCTCTCATTTGGTTAGCGAAAATTCCAGCATTATCCGCAATTATAACAGTTCCACTATGCAACTTAGCTTCCATCAGACGTAGATATTCATAGTATTCAGTTTTCTCTGCATCGATGAACACAGCGTCAAAACAGGTTTTCAAAGTTGGAATCACTCTAACCGCGTCGCCAACAATAACAGTGACTTTTGGAGCAATCTCTGCTCGCTGAATATTTTTCTCTGCAATTTCCGCTTCTTCACGATGAATCTCTATAGTAGTGATCTCTGCATCTGAGGTAAGTTCTTTGCCGATGAGGATAGCGGAATAACCGATTAACGTGCCGATTTCCAAAACATGTTTAGGTTTAGTTTTTCTGATGGTTGAGGCAAGGATTCTTCCTTTTTGCGGTCCAATAATGGGTAAAAATTCTTTCTTAGTCATATTCTCGATTTGCCGGAGTACATTATCGGCTTTAGTCAAAGTTCTTACACTACTGGCTTAAGTTTACTGAAATAGCGTTGCTGTAATTTCAGGATTTTTGGCGTAATAACTTGTTGACAATAAGCACTATCGCGGTGTCGAGCGTAGTAGTCCTTATGATATTCTTCTGCTCTATAGAATGTTGTAGCAGGTACAACCTTTGTGATGATTGGTTTATCCCAGACGCCTTCTTTGTTTAATTCGTCAATAAGCGCCAAAGCAACAGTTTTCTGCATCTCATTTTCATAAAAGATCACGGAGTTGTACTGTGTGCCGATGTCTGGTCCTTGACGATTTAATGTAGTCGGATCATGTGTCGCAAAAAAAATCTCTAGAATCTCACGAAAAGAAATTACAGCAGGATCAAATTTTATTTGTACAGCTTCAACATGTCCTGTTCTACCGCTTGAGACTTCTTCGTATGTTGGGTTAGGTTTGGAGCCGCCCGTGTACCCCGATTCAACCTGTTCTACGCCCTTTACAATTTTGAACACAGCCTCAGTACACCAAAAACAGCCATTCGCAAACGCAGCTACTTCTAAGCGACCGCCATACTGTTTTTCAATCTGTTTTTCGGACATCTAAAAGTTCCTCATTAAATTCTCTTTTGAATCTATTCTTAATTCTCTTACTTGGTTTTCTTTAAGAAGAACTATCTTCAGGAATAGCTAAAGGTTGTCTACTTAAAATTTCTTCTGGACGCATCGCACATGCCAGATTCACTTGCTTCAATATTCGAATCTTGCTGCATTTCGTCTCTGGCTGAATTGATGATTCATTACTACTTATTGTTGCGGTGCTACACACAAGTAATTTTACAATATTTTGAACTAGAAGCAACTAGAAGCAAAATCAATATTAGTTAGCTCCCGCATCATATACCAGCCTCTATCGTTTTAAGAATAGAAGAAGGGAGGGGCTGTTTTGTGAAATGTCCAGTTTGTTCCAAAAAATTAGCTTTTGATTTAAAGTCCAAAAAAGCATCATGTATAACTTGCGGCTGGGAAAGAACATGGAGAAATGCTATCCAGCATTAAACCACATATAAATTAAGTTTAGC
>DATGZD010000054.1:0-20356 GCA_035297385.1 Candidatus Sulfotelmatobacter sp.
AAAACAATTTACAGCGATTGGTCAGAGACATTTCTTCAAAGAGATGAAGGAGGGAATCAAGGTTGTATCATGCAATAAATTGTTATGGACTCAAGCAGGTTGTACCGCTATCATGAATTTGGGCTCTAACATTTTTGGTGTAGCAATTTTGCTTTATGCATACCGTGTGCTTGGCATTTCTGAGGGCATCATAGGAGTCGCTTTTTCTATCGGAGCACTTGGCTTTGTGTTGGGCGTTTTTGCATCTCCCTTCATAACTAAGAAGTTAGGTTTTGGACGAGCTATTGCGTTATCAACGTTAGTTAGTCTTGGTCTTCTCATATCATTGCTTGCTGGCGGAGATTACTCAGTTATCATAATTGGAATCGGTTATTTCATAGCTAATTTCGGGATTCCAGTTTACAATATCAACATGGTTAGCTTAAGACAGATAATTACGTCTAATAAGCTCCAAGGACGAATGAATGCAACGATGAGAACGATTGTTTGGGGTACGATTCCAGTTGGTTCTTTCCTTGGAGGAATTTTTAGTTCCAGTTTAGGTTTGATTCCAACTCTCATTATTGGAAGCGTCGTTTCAAGTTCTGCAGTCCTGTGGATAGTGTTAGGCCCAGTCTTCAGGCTTCAAGAGTGTCCAGAGCCTTTGATAGAGGAACCTTAAGCATAACTTGCATTCAATCACGATCTGAAAAGCTTATTACATTTATCTATACTTTTGTAATTGGTGTTGTTTTTGAAAGCACTAATAGCCTATGGAACTAGATATGGAGCAACTTCTGGAACTGCAGAAGAAATTGGCAGAATCCTCCGAGAGGAAGGTCTCGAAGTAAAAATAGTCAACACTAAAGAGCAAAAAATCAAAGATATCTCAGAATATAACTTAATAGTTGTTGGCAGTGGTATGCAGATAGGCAGGTGGGTTAGTGAGGCAGAAGATTTCTTGAAGAGATTTCAGAAGGAATTCGACAAGAAGAAATTAGCTATTTTTGTATCCACAATGAAAACCGTCTCTGAAAAAGAGGGAAAAAATGAGGAAGTAGCAAAATCACGTAAAGTTGCATTAGAAGATAAAATAGCAAAATACAATCTAAAACCAATAGCATTAGGATTCTTCGGGGGAGTTATTGACTACAATAAAATGGGCTTCGTCACCCGCAAAGGAATGCAGTATGTCAAACCAGTACTTGAGAAAGCTGGCTTCAAAGAAGATCAACCAGGCATCTATGATCTACGGGATTGGAATGAAATCCGTAATTGGGCATGGCAACTAGCCACATTAACCAAACAATAATGGTCTATTGTTACTACGCTAAATGTATATGGTTTTGGTGAGACAAATTAATAATGATTTGAATCGAGGAAACAAACCCAAAACATCCTGCAAGAACAAAACATAATGTGCTAACAGAAGTATAAGGGAAGATAAGACCAATCAGTATGAAAATGAGACGCTCAGTACGACCAAACATCACATAATTAGTGTTCGATCCGCGACGATGAGATACTACGCGAAGCACAAATAGCATAGCTGAACCCACAATTGCTATTACTCCAAGTGGTTCTATTATTCCGCCAAATAGAGCACCTAGAACTACGGCAAGCTCACAGGTTCTGTCAGATAGAGAATCAAAAATTCTTCCAGAGAAAGTTTCTTGATTGAATTTGCGAGCGATGGTACCATCCATAATATCGCAGAACACACTTACAAAACCAAGGGCAAAAGCAAGGGAAGACTGGTGATATAGAAACAGAGCACCACTTGCCACCCCAAAGAGCAGCCCTAGAGCAGTCATGATATTGGGCGTGAATCCATGATTGTGAGCAATGCTGGCTATGCAGAAAAGTAAATCATCCTTAATTATACGCATCTTGTACAGGCCCATGCTCTACTTTTCTCTTTCGCGTTTCTTATCGCTAACAACCCTTTTGAGGCATAATAGTAAAGTAGCGCTTTATTGTGTTAAGCTTTTGTTTTGATTTTAGAGAGCTTACGGTAATCAAGTGATGAAACTATCAAGAGTATAATGGTCCATACAAGCCAAAAATAGAATGCTTCACTGAATAAATATAGGAATATAGCTAATACACGGTTGGCAATTGATATTGCAATTACAAGCAATGGCGCCCATGCTTGTTTCTTAAGCAAACCACCTAAAGCATCTATATAGATTATGGCAACTACAATGAGAACAATTGTTCCTGCAATGAGAGCGGCAGATTGACCTGCGACGACTGCAATATACCCTGTATTTAATGAACCTTGAGAACTCGGACTACCCCACCAGAAAGCAACGTTACCGAAGTCACCAATTATGTTTATCAGCACAAGCACAATTAGAAGTGTGTTAATTCGTGTTTTGACTGAAGTTTGAATACTCAAGAGAACGCTCTCCTATGCATCATAGAATCATCTGAGAAAGTGCTATTTAAGTAAACTGTTGAAGGTAACAGTTATGGAAATTGATTGATGTAATTTTTGAAATTCGCTATCCGATTACTTTAAAAGAGTGTTTTGCATTTCCGTTGGGCTTCGGAGTGGCTATGATGAGAGAAAAAGAAAACATAGACAAAGAAGAAAAAGATCAGTTCTGGGTTAACCATATTTAAGATAATCTGCAGCAGATTGAGTTCGCTATAAGCCATTCTCAGAAGATTTAGAAGCCTTCAGAAAATAGAGAACAGTCTGCATTAACAAAGAATTAACTCAGGTTCAAGTTTTGGGCGACATAAAATGTTGATGGCAAATCTATTTAGTAAGCATGTTGCTGTCCTCTGACAATCACAATTCCTTAAGAAGAAGCAAATGAATGCATTCTTAGAACAAACAAGGAGAGTGTTAGGTTGCCCCAACCAACTAAATGTCCGGGATGCGGCGCCCAATTTCAAACATATGATCAGCTTATAGATCATATTGTAGCAAAACACAATATTACATGTCAAGTCTGTGGTGCTAAAGTAAATTCGAAAGAGGAATTAATACGACATAACAAAGGAAAACATGGCTTTTAGGGTATTTGGTAGCCTGCTGCTCTGAGCTCTTTTAGTATATCATCCTTAATTTCGTAGAGAGATTCTTTGAAGCTTAAGTAAACAATGCCTTGCATATCTGAGGGCTGTTCAACAGGCTTCTTAAGGAGACAGGTAACTCTATCACGACCTAATTTGCCTACAAAGAAACCAAATTCAAGGATAACATTTTGTCTAGGTCGAGTTTGAGCATTCTTCAAGAATTGTCTAAGCCTCTGCGGTCTTGACCACTTATCCCCTAATTCAGCAAAACCACCTAAATCGTCAGGTGTTAGAATAACAAACGCATAACCAACATCTGAATAAGCTTCAAGCTTCTCCATCACTGTTTTACCTCCACTAGGTAGCTCATTAAGAACGATAGGAGCCAAGCCAATTTCAGTAAGTATAGCCTTAAGCTCATTTAAAGGCTTCAAATCCTTTCCATGAGAAATAAAAATCTCTTTACGTGGAGTTGATGATTTCCCTGGCTTCTCATCAGTCATTTTAGCACCAACCATCTTGAAACGTCTCATAACTAGTTATGCACAATTAAAATTTAAGTAATAAGGAAAAAATTAGCACATATTCTAACTAAACATAACGTCAAGTTAATGGTAAAGAAGAAACTCAATTTCATAAAACAGAAATTTCTTTTTAGCGCGCGCTTTTCAAAATCTTACATTTTTCTCATTCTGCACAAATCTATGAAGGAAATCTTTTGATACTTTACTTAGAGTAGGCGTGTAGTTGCTTAGTTTTCTTAGCTGCATCTGATAATGAGAAAACTAGGGTAGATACTAAAAGGACAAGGCTTAAAGAAATGAAAAGTGCCGTGTATTGATGGTTGAAACTAGCTAAAATAGCGCCACTAATAAATGGACCTAGAGTTTGACCAATGTCCATGAGAGTAGATAGGAAACCCATAGATGCACCAACCAGGCCTTGAGGCGCAAGTTCAGTCATAAGTGGTGAAGTTGAAGAAATAACCATAGCAAAACCAAACCCGTAGCCTATTGCGACAAGTAATAGTAACGAGAATTGAGTTGTGAAAGGAATAGCAAGGGGTAATACACAGCTAATAATTGAACCTATAATGATAGGTAGTCGTCGTCCCTTAGTATCAGAGAATCTACCTAAAAATGGTCTGGTAATTATTAAAGTGGCAACGACCACGCTAAGAAATATTCCTGCCAAGAGAGCATCTAACTTTGCCACGTCAACCATGTAACCAACAATAAAGAATTCAATAGCAGCGTAAACATAGTATTGACTTGCTTGAATGAAGCCAACGAGCACTCTATTTCGATTTCGAGCTATTTCTCTCCATCCTTGAAAGATTGTGCTTCTTGAGTTATTAACGCCGAATGTAGTTGAACCAAGGCGTCTTTCAGTAAGCAAAAGAAATATGAGGACAAAAGCTGTAACTCCTGAGATCGCTACAGCCAAATAAAGAGTATTATAATTATAGTCAGTTGGTAGTAGAATTGTTCCTCCAGCAGTAAGAATTACTCCTCCCAAGATTGGTGCAATCGTCCGACCAAGTCCTGTAGCTGAATTAAGAATAGAAATCCGTTCTCCTCGCTTACTTTGATACAACTCTGCTATGGTGGCTTCAGTAACTGGCACGAAGATAGCAGTAGCAAATCCGTGGTAGAATCGAACAATAGCCAACTGCCACCATGTTCCAACAAAGAGATATAGAAAAGGAGCGGAGGCAAAAACAAAAGATGAAAACAAAAGAACTTTTCGCCTGCCAATCTGATCCGAAAGTGACGCTGCAGGCAGGCTGATAAGAATCCCTGGAATAGTTGAAGCAGAGGCGACGACACCTAACAAATCCGTAGGTGTACCTAATGTTGTTGCAAACGGATTCAATACCGGAGTTTTTGACATGGTTGAACTTAAGACTGCGAAAGCTCCCATAATACAAAAGACTGCAAAGTATCCATCCGCATGAGCATTGATTTGAGCTTTCAATTCAACCATTAGCACCACCTAATTTGGCAGCCATCGCTACGTATTAGTCTGTTTTTCTTTAAGAGTGGTCTTTATGCTCATCTATTCAAATTTTCGGAGGTCCTCTTGGTCGGATAAGTTTAAGCGAGAATAAGAAAGTCCATGTTGATAGCATTAAAGATTCTGAAAATTCTGGAACTGCAATACCGATCTGCAAATTAATAATATAAGCATTTAAGGGAAGGACAATTAGAGCCAATAAAGCAATAATTCCTAATAGTAGGCTCACTTTTCCAAATTGATTGCCTTTTTCTGTTGAACCAGCGTAGATTACTCCTACAGGAGTTAAAAGCAGAAAACCTAAAGCCACTATTGTATGAGGAATAATATAATCTTCTGTTAACACTCCAACTAAAGCTAAACAAACATTACCTATAATTATTAATGAGGTTCCTATCTTCAACCGTCTACTCTTGCCAAGATAACTCCTTAAACCCAAAGCAAACAAGAGATTGAGTAAACCGCTAACAATAAGAGTACTATTAAAAAGCCATGCAGTTTGACTCACGCCTATATCACTTAAAGCATTTCTATTCCAACTGAAAGTCTTCTCAAGCATAGTTGCCACAAAAATTAGGATAGGTGGCAAAATGGAGCCTAGAATTCCTGAGATTGCGGCAAAACGAATCAGCATCTCCCGTTTGCTGTTTTGTTGACTCATACTATGGATGACTCTATGGATTGGTAAATACATATTTGCCTTACCAGCGCAATGGAAACAATGTGTTGAATCTTCTAAGTACTAGGAAACAATATACACATCATCAGTCCCACAAATTCTTACGTAGGCTCGATCAAACGATCATGGGTACTCTAACTTTATTCCATATAATTTCTACAACGGATGAAGAGATGTGTACATTATGTTTTGGTTCCAATTGACTTTTCCTTGAATGCAGATTAATGATGCTCATGCTAATCCGTTTAAGGTTTAGTTGTAAGAAACTTTTTGCCATCCTTCCTACATAGCACTTGTGTCACCCAGCGACCTGAAAGTATTCCAGACGGTAAGCCGCCACCGGGCATAACCCACTGTCCTACCATGTAAAAGTTTTCTAAGCCAGACAATGTCTTCTTCATAATAAATGTTGGAGGAGTCTTTGGAGTTGGTAACCATCCTTCGTAGCTGCCCTTCCAATTTGCAGTATAACGATAGAAAGTCATAGGAGTAGCGACATCAACCATCTCAACCTGCTTGGCTAAACCTGGAAAACGCTTATCCAACGCTGCGATTAACTCTTTGGCAATTCGCTCCTTTTCTTGGTTGTACAACTTTGCGTCCTTTCGAACAGAATCCCAATAAACATAAGAGGCATCAATTGTACATGTCAATAATGTGTTTCCCTGAGGCGCCAAAGTAGAATCATAATTGTAAATGCGGACCATCAAAAACTTGACCTCACTATCTCCTATTACTATAGGTTTTTCCAACTCGAATTTTATTCCAGAAATGATTTGTGGTGTATCCCTGAAAGAACGATTAACGCCCAAGCTTACATATATCAAAGAAGCAAAAATTGGAAATGTCTCATAATAGGAGTGTATAACATCATCAACATACTTGCCATCTAACATCTCAAAGATCGTTTCATAACCATCTGCAGCAGAAATAACGTAATCAGTTTTGTATTCTGTGCCATTAGTAAGCTGAATTCCAACCGCTTGATTATTCTCTACAAGTATTTTGTTAACTTTATTTCTATAGTTCACTTTTCCGCCAAGCTTTACATAACATGCTTCAATTGAATGAACTATCGGTAATGAACCACCTACTGGATACCCTGAAGATTTATTGTGCATTGAAGCAAGTTGCATTATCAAGTTCAAAACTGACATGTTTGGCTCCCAAACCTGTTGCCAAAACCTTCGCATTTCTAAATTCTTAAAACGCTCAGATAATTCACCTAAAGTTATTCTCCATTTATCAAAACTACGCATTGTTACAGCAAACTTTAACATCTTCAGATAATCGAGAGCCGAGTAAAGTTCAGGATTCTTATCTAAGGGCATACTAAAACCTGCAAAATGTCTGATTGCTCCAGTAAAGTCCTCGATTAACTCTGTATCATCTGGTGCTAATCGCTTCATTTCCTCTTCTAAACGGTCTGCATCAGTGTATAAGCTAAATGATTTACCATTTAACAACTCTATTTGTAATAGTTGATCGAGGTTGATTATTTCCTTGCCTTGTATGACACCTACTTCTTCCCAGCACTTGTAAAAACTATTATCGGGTGATGACCCCCACAGCCATTGAACGCAACCATCTATTGTGTAACCTTTACGTTTCCATGCTGTACATAAACCGCCGGCTTTGTCATGCATCTCAAAAATCTGAGTATTATAACCATTCATCTGAAGATAGCAGCCTACGGCAAGACCACTTATACCTGCTCCGATTATGATAACCGACTTCGACATGTTTGTATTTACTATCCTTTTTGATGTGAAAACTATTCTGAGGACTATTTATGATATTTGAAAAAATAGATAAAACTCAAAGCTAGGTCTTAGGAGGAGTCAAGGAGCTTTTCTTATGATAGGACCTCGAATGTTATGTAACCTAAACTGAGAGTATTGTTTGTAACTGTAGGAAACGTCGTAACATTGATACCATCTAAATAGACCGTCAATTCGTTCCAAGAGTTACGTGTAACTTCAATAACATAAAGGTCAGTTCGGTTAGGTTTGTTGTATATTTCTACAAATGCTTCAAGATCTCCCTTTGTCTCGTTTCCATGCTGGAACACCCAGTATGTAACAGTTGTTTGGGAATAGTCATCATTAGCTATCTCTCTTAACTCATAGAAATCACAGGTGCGAAGAGGACTAGAATAGTCTGGTTGAGTTATGTTAATGGTTATTCGATTCTTAATCTCTGTTATCTCATCATAAAGCGCTGGATGTTCTCCGCTAAGCAATTCATTGTCGGGCTTGCCCATCTGGAAATAAACAGCAACAAACAGTATAGAGAGACTGAGCAAAACGGCAATAGTCACGCGTAGTATTACTTTATTCGTAACTCAACAACTCTTGAACTTTAATTATATCTTCAAACAGATCATAATTTATACACCTTTTGGACTCAAGCTTGTTATTGTTGGATTACAATCACGTAACTGTAAATAATCCGATTAAAAGTGCAGGTGTACTCTTCTAACTTGACATTAAGTCTTATTCCATAATAAAATTGAACTATTCACCACTGTAGGATAAGGATAGAGTTTAAACGCTTTAATCCTTGTACAGTAGTTGCTATCATAATGAGAAAAGAGTTTACAGAAAACAAAAGTCTATTGTTTTCTCTTGTATTCTTGATTTGTTTCTTCATAATCAATTTTCTAAGAGGCAGCATCTTCAACAGTATTAATCAAGACATCGATTTATGGGCAGCTTCAATTAATAACGGCTTTTTCACAATACCGGCAATAATTATTTCCATAACTTTTGATACAGCTGCCTTAGCAATAATTTCGTTAGCAATAGGCGGACTTCTCTTCATATTTCATTATCGACGCTATGGTCTTCTACTACTGAGTTCGATGGCAGGAGCTGCCTTACTTGTAGAAATGTTCAAAATGCTTATACGATCATCTAGACCGCTAAATGAAATACTACGTACAACAAGCTATTCTTTTCCCAGCGGACACGTTACCAGCACTGTTGTATTCTTTGGAATATTAACGTATTTTGTATGGAAACACTGGCACACAATAAAGACCAAGGTTATAACGTGTGTTGCTTATGTTTTTGTAATCAGCGTTGTAAGCTTTGATAGGATATACCTTAACGTACATTGGTTTAGTGATGTTATTGGAGCCATTTTCTTGGGAAGTTTCTGGTTGGCTTTCTGTATTTACGTTTTTAATCGTTTGATTTCTTCTAAAAAACAAGATATTCGCAGATAAAGTCAATAATATTATCTTGCTTATCTATTGGAACCCTAAATAGCAATTCTCTTCACCTTCAATAAGCGGATCTATTCTCTGTATCTAGCTTAACTAACATACCTATTTTTGGATGTTAGTTTATTGATTACTTTGTTTTTATGACGGTTGCTCTGTTGTAGAAACTAAAATTCAGATGATCCACAAATTGCTTTCTTGTCTACCATTTCTATCATTTTTACGAGCATTGTCTTATCTATGTCTTTCAATGTAGGAATTTTTATGTGTCTCATTGTTTTACCATTTCCTTCAAACAAACTTATTTCATCTTCGCTAAGTCCAATTATCGAAAAACCTACATGAACACGATTCTTCATTGCTGCAATATAGAATTTCTTAGAAGCGAATGTTATGACACCCCAAGCCATTTTCTCTTCACAATTTGGAAGAGTCTCCAAAAAGATTTCTCTTACTTTTTGTAAAATTTCTTTCTGTGGTGAATTCTGTTTTTCTATATAGGCAACCACTTGTTGATCCAAAGCATCTCACTGCCGAGGATTTTCTGATTAAGCATTAATAAGCATATTCAGCGTTAAAATCCTTCTGAGAAGACGACTAGAACATCAACGTCTACTTGGGACATAGTCACAACTTACAAACAGCGATACAAACGTTCTTTCTATATTAGTCTCTGTTATACTATATTCTGAAGTATTTTCCATAAAGAACTATGCCTATAGCTAGAATCGCAACACAGAATACTGACACTATGGTCGTATCCAGTAATATGGTCACACTAGTTATGGCAGCTCCCCTTAGAAAGAGCGATGTTAACGCATCTGTTACATAATAGCTTGGAACGAATTTGCCCACTATCTGAGCACCAGAGCTCAAGGATGCTCCAACAAAAGTACCCAAGAATAATTGTGGTAATACAAACAAGAAACTTAAGCCTGTAGCCGCACCCGAAGTTTTAGCGACGGTTGCTGTGATTAGACCAAAACCAACGTTTGAGAGCGAGAACAGTAAGACGAGTATGAATGCAAATGCGTATACTAATATGCCAACTTGTGGTCTAAAACCCATCATATACATCATGACGAAGACTAAAGCTGCCTGAATTAATGCAATAATCATATAAGAAACAACTTGACTGCTCATAAATTCCATTGCTGTTGTTGGGGTTATTCTAATACGTTTCATCATGCCATTCTCCCGATCTTGAGTGAATGATTGCGCTACCATCATGATAAGAAAAATAGAAGCAAAGGTGAACATGCCTGGAGCGATAAAATCAAGAGCCGACGGAACTTTTACTTCTAAAGAGGCAATGTCCAAATGAAAAGGCGTGCGCGCGCTCATAGGTGCTTGCTGATTTTGATTCGTCATTGATTGTAGAATTTGCTGAATTATTGGTGGTATAGCTTGAGTAGCAACTAAAGATCCCTTATCTAAGTACAATGCGACAGTAGCATTCTTCCATGTGCTTGGATTGTCAGGTGCAGCGATATACGAAGCGAAGCTTTCACTAAAATCCTCTGAAATTACCATAACCGCTTGAATGCTACCTTGAGAGAGGGAACTCTGTGCCGTATTGTTATCAGCATACATTTGCAGGTTCAATATCTTAGTACTTGACATAGCAGCAATCAGTGTTTGTGAGGCGTTAACAGGACTCTCTCTGTCTGTATTAACTATGCCAACATTGTAAGTCGGTTGTCCACTTCCTCCACTGAATGCTGAACCAAAAGCGAATACAAAGACTATTGGAAAAAGAAAGATCATGAATAGTACAGCGGGTTCACGAATAGTTTTCTTCATCTCTTTTTTTGTCAGAGCAAGAACACGTTGTATTTTCATCTACACTTCCTCCCGTATTCTTCTTCCCGTCAGCTTGATGAATACCTCCTCTAAATTATTGACTTTCTCTTTTGAAATCAGATCTTTTGGACTTCCAAGAGCGATTAGTTTTCCATGATCAACTATTCCAACGCGATCGCAGAGGTTTTCAGCTTCCTCCATGTAATGTGTGGTTAAAATGATTGTTTTATCTTCTTTCTTTAGTTCCTTTATGAAATCCCAAACAGCATGCCGTGATTGAGGGTCCATAGCTACTGTGGGTTCATCCAAAAAAGCAATTTCTGGATTATGAATAAGTGCTAAGATGAGGCTTAGCCTACGTTTCATGCCACCACTGTATTTCTCTGTCTTTCTTCTGGCCTCTTGAGTAAGTCCGAGTTTTTCCAATAACATATTTTGTCTTGCTTTGATATTTTCTCTCGTCATACAATGAAGGTTTCCAAAAAGCTCCACATTCTCAGCTCCAGTCAAGTATGGATAAATAGCGGTCTCTTGTGGACATACCCCTATCAACTCTTTGACCTTCATTGTTTCTTTTTGAACATCAAAATCATTAATCTTTACTGTGCCCGATGTTGGCTTTATTAAACCACAAAGAACGTTTATGGTAGTTGTTTTTCCTGCTCCGTTGGGACCGAGTAAACCAAAAAGCTCGCCCTTTTCAATTTGCAGGCTCAGGTCTTCAACAGCGTTGACATCCTCATATTTCTTAGCAAGATGTTCAACGATTATAGTTGGCGTATTCATTTCCAGCCGCTCTTTCAACCACTATGCTCTCACATATCTGTGTATGTAAATTTAGATTTATGCCATTAATTACCTAAGGAAAGGGGGATGTAGAAAAATTTCTATCTGCTTTTGAGAAATCCGCAGTTTACTACGTATCCTATTAAAGAATAATTTGCAAGGCATGCTTCTTCCTGCAATCATTACACTCTTTATTCCGCTCATGGTAGGTTATACAATCGGGGTTGAAGCAGTAGCCGGCTTACTAGCTGGAAACCTAGTTACAACGATTCTTCCGGGTTAATTATGATACAAGGCAGAGCTACATGGGATAATATCAAAAATATGTTGAAGAAGGGAAACTTGTGTTAGAACAGCAGTTCACAAAGCTACAGTCGTCGGTGATACAGTAGTAATCCTCTAAAAGATGCAGCATGCCCCGCATTAGACTTTCTTATGAACCGGATTGATTCTATGGCAATATTGTTTGCCGCACCATTTGTAACTATAAGTCTAATTCTGTAATTTAATTTCACAAAACAGTATCCTACTATTACGAGTTTATTGTAGAGGATTATTGGGATACAATTATTTTTTGTCTTCGTAGAGAACTAAATTTACGTTGAATATTCTTCTTACTGGGGGTTCAAGAAACTTGTAAACATCACTAATACTCTTCCTTAAATCTGAATCTCTAAAGATTTCAAGATTCTCTTTAGTATCAAAGACGTAGATGCCACCGAATTCACCTGTTGATTCATCATGTACATAGTATTTCTGAATTAAACCTTTAACTTCATGGTACTTGTCTACTCTTTCTTCAAATTTTCTTTGGACTTCTTCTTTTGGAAGCCCACTTTTGAATAGAGTGAAATAGATATGCATAATAATAGTCAACTCTGGACACAAGTAGTTCTTTCAAAATATTTAATCAATTGTGACTGTGCAAGTGCAACAACATGTATATGCATTTTAATGAGTATTGTATAGTTTAATTTCACTTAGTGTCAGAGAGCTTAAAACACTCATATGTGTTTGAGTGTTATTAGTTAGTATAAACGTGTTATTTGTTCTCGAAAATTTGGCTTTGATTATTAAGTAGCTTTTTCAACTTCTAAATGGAAAGGAGCTATCGAATATTGGGAGCTTTAAAAAGAGAAATTGGTTTGTTTGGAGCAACTGCCTATGGCGTTGGTATAATCGTGGGCGCAGGAGTTTATGCATTAATTGGAACTACAGCAGGCTATGCAGGAAACTCTGTATGGCTGTCTTTTGTACTCGCTGCCACAATAGCTTCCTTCACAGGCTTAAGTTATGCTGAGCTTTCCTCTGCTCTGCCAGTTAGTGGAGGAGAATATACGTACGTTAAGAAAAGTTTTGAAAGTCGATTTGGGGCTTTTCTTGTTGGTTGGCTAGTTGCGATTTCTGGGATAATATCTAGCGCAACCGTTGCATTGGGTTTTGCAGGCTATTTTCAAGCTTACGTTAACCTGCCCTTATACGTACCGGCAATTGCAGTAATAGCTATTTTATCTGTTGTTAATTTTCTTGGCATAAAAGAATCTATAATTGTTAATACTATTCTTACTATAGTCGAAGTTGCTGGTCTAATCTTAATTATTGTTTTGGGAGCAAGATTTTTTGGTACGGTCAATTACCTCGAGACACCTAAAGGACCGAGCGGTCTAATTGTAGCAACAAGTCTTATCTTCTTCGCATTCACTGGGTTTGAGAGTTTAGCAAAAATAGGAGAAGAAACTAAAGATCCAAAGAATACTCTGCCTAAAGCGCTTCTGTTTTCGCTAATTATTTCAACATTACTTTACATTGGAGTAGCTATTTCTGCGGTAAGTGTCGTTCCATATCAGCAGCTTGCTAATTCAACTTCACCATTTGTAGATGTTGCTCTTAAAGCTCAAGGACTAGAAACTGCTACAACTCTCTCAATTATTGCTCTTATTTCAACAGCAAATACTGTATTAATTTTGTTAATTGCAACATCCAGAATACTGTATGGCATGTCTGAAGATTGCTCCCTGCCACAACTTCTTAGAAGAGTGCATCCTGCAAGACGGACACCATGGGCTGC
Organism: Candidatus Sulfotelmatobacter sp.; assembly: GCA_035297385.1. Lineage (GTDB taxonomy): Archaea > Thermoproteota > Bathyarchaeia > Bathyarchaeales > Bathycorpusculaceae > UBA11855. The sequence goes on from DATGZD010000054.1 coordinate 13,588, forward strand.
GATTATCTTAACTTTAGCAGTTTCAGTAGTCTTTACATTATTTGGCGACATAGAATTTGTTGCAAGCGTTACTAATTTTGTTACCTTTACAGTATTTCTTATCGTTAATTTAGCACTCATAAATCTACATAGAAAGAATACAGTTGACAAAACCAAAATTTCTAAAAAGCTATCGATTAGAGGTATTCCTATTTTAGCAATGTTAGGGGTTATACTATCGTTTGTGATGCTTTTCCAGTTTAGCTTCCTAATCTCTTCAATGGCACTTCTACTCCTGTTCATTGGTGTGTTAGCTTATCTAATTTTTCGTAAAAGAATTGAGCCAACTTCTTGTAAACCGATTGTGTGACTACAAGTTAAATGCAAAAAGATGTCTAATGGCCGAGGTTACTATAGAAATCGACGATTTCAGTTTCAATACGTAGATATCATCAAAGAGTCAAAATATTATGCGATCAATCTCGTTTATTAGCACATAGTATATTACTATCTATTGATTCTTTCTAAAATTCAAATTATCTTAAATATTTGGCGATCAAGTTTGAGTATTTCTTATTTAAGAAGATTCTCCTCGGTTTTCGCAATTTTGGTAAGTGTTATTTTAGGTTTGTTACTTCCACAAATTGGAATTATTTGGAGCGCGTACACATCGATTATTTTGGGTTTTTTGATGTTTATGGTTGCACTAAGTGTCGAACTACAGGAATTATTCTATTCCATTAGAGACTATCGAATGATTTTAATAGCTTTCATGATGGTTCTTGTTTTTCCGCCAATATTATCTCTGTTGGGCAAACCTTTTTTCGCATCAATTGAATATGCAGGTATAGTATTAGCGTTAAGTGCACCTTCAGCGATTTCTTCAGTTTTCTGGTGTGATGTTTTTGGTGGTTATACACCTTTGGCACTCATTGTTAGCATACTCACTAATTTGTTGGCCATAGTGACTCTTCCCGTTACACTGTTGTTAATGATTGGATTGACGTCTCAAGTTGATTCAGTGACCATAATTATTAACCTGATATTTTTAATAGTAATACCAATAACTGCTGGCCAAATAATTAGAAGAGTCTTCACTAAAAGTTCAAAGAAGCTTGTTGAAAAAAGTCCTATTATTCAACACATTCTAATTATTTTGTTAGTATGGGGTGCTACAGCGCCTGGAGCAGTATTTACTCGTAACAATGCATTAATATTTGCTGTTTTTAACATCTTTTTCTTGCTTGCCTTAAGTGGCATTTTTGTATTAGCATACTTGATTGGTAGACGATTTGGACAATCACAAGCCATTGCTTTAGGATTAGTTAGCAGTCATAAGAATGCGACTTTAGCTATTGTTCTTGGTGGATTGCTCTTAGGACCTGCAGCTTTATTACCACTCATAGCTAATCTTGTGGCTCAAAATATTTTTCTTATACCCGCTCGGCTTGTGTTAGAGGGTAGAAAAAGGCATTCAAAGGTTAGTGCTTAGCCGTACTTGTATTTGCTTAGTAAATTGGATTATTATTGAATATTCGATCTATGCTGAATAATCTGGTGTCTAAAGGGTAGTGTTTACACATTTTGCCTGAGCTCCTTTTGAGTAAACATAGGTTTGACCAGTTGTTTGCGCATTTGTCAAACTAACTCTTTGATTAGAACTCTGTCAGAACCCGGTCTTTGTAGAAAGATATGAAACGTTCTTGTTCTTTGTTCACATTATGCACGGAGATTCGCTCAGCTCCTGTATCCAAAAGTTGTTTTAGCCATTCTACATGCTCTTCAGCGTTTGAAGAGATGAAAACTTGTTTTCGCATATCCTCAGGTCTAACGTACTGTGAAGCTTCATCGAACATTTTCGGAGCCCTTAACATAGAATTTGCACCGCTTCCAAGTACTGTATATTTCCATTGTTGCCAAGCACTGTTTAATGCCTCGTCTTCGTTTGGTGCATAGGAGGTTTGTGCTTTGAGAAATATTGGCTTCTTATTACCGCCTCCTTCTTTAAAGGCATTTATGATTTTTTTTGCTTGTTCAAGTGAACTTGCAACTGTCACTAGGCCATCAGCCCAGCTTCCAAGCCATTTAGCTGTTTCAGTAGTTAAGGCAGCGCACATAAGTAGAGGTGATTCTTTGGGTCTGGTATAGAGGTATGCTTCTTCAACTGTGATTAGTCCATGGTGCGTTACAGTTTCGCCTGCCCATAGTCTTTGGATAATCTCTGCTGATTCTTTGAGTCGGTTGTTTCTTTCTTCCTTATTTGGCCAGTTCAATCCTGTAATTGACTCATTTAATGATTCGCCACTGCCCAAACATAACCAAAATCTTTGGGGAAACATTTCAGATAATGTAGCTGACGCCTGAGCAAGAATTGCCGGATGATACCTATAGCTCGGTGTCGTTACTACTCCAAATGACATTATGGTACTTTGCAGGGCTGCACCAAGCCATGACCAAGCAAAACCACCTTGTGATTGACTTGAGCTCCAGGGGTGAAAATGATCGGAAGATAGAACACCTCTGAATCCAGCATGTTCTGCCTTTTTTACTAACTCAAGCAATTTGCTAGGTAAGAATTGTTCATGAGAAGCATGATAATAGATCAATTGGAATACCTTCCTTATATGAAAGCCGTTTATATGAATAGGAGACTACAGTATATTTCTTTCTGGTAACAAGCTAAAAAGTTTTTAAAACTGGTAATTCATGTACATCTATGGCACGTGCTATTGTTAGAAAACTATTTTTCTCTCAGTCTAAAAATGTGTATGATAATCATGGTGACTTACGGTTACCAGTGCTCGTAATGAATTATCTCTTCCAAGGATTTTCTCTCTATTACTGACAATTTTTGCTCGGCTGGATATCCAATAGGTATCATGGCAATTACTCGCACACCTTTAGGAATATCTAGGACTTTCTTAACCTCATCTTCTTCGAAAGCAGCAACCCAACATGTACCCAAACCTAGATCATGAGCGACCAAGATCATGTTCTGCACAGCAATCGCAATATCAACTTTCCAATATGTCTCTCCATCTTGCCTTGCCCACGCATTTGATGGTAAGGAACAAGCTACGATTATTACTGGAGCTTTGATAAACCATTGATGTGCATAGGCAGGAAGCAAACTCTCTCTTATAGTCTTATCAGAAACTATTATGAATTGACTTGGTTGATTGTTATTTGCTGAAGGTGATAACCTGGCAGCTTCCAAGATTTTCAATAGCTTATCTTTTTCAACAAGTTTATCGTCAAATGAGCGTATACTTCTTCTGGTTCTAACAGCTTCTAAAACATTCAAACCAAAAACCGTACAATATATAAAAAAAGAAATACATATTTCTATCTGTAGCGCGGAGCCAAGAGAGTAAGTAAAACACACTGCATTTCTGTTCAAGGATATAGTCCAAATTTTGTTACAACTTTTCTTTTCTTAATTTTACATGCCTAAAAATCACAAGATCTAGCAGCTTTTTTAAGAATTTAGCGGTTTGATTATGCCTTTCTGTACACAACTGTTTACCCGTGAATTTTTATGTTAGAAGTGTGGATTATATTAATCCAATCAAATCGGACACCGCCTCACATTAAAGTGTCTTAATGAAACAGGCACTCCAATGTTATCAAACAGCAAAGCACAACAACCATTAATACTGAACAAAGAATAGGTCATAACATAAAGAGAGTGTTTGGTTTGAATAGAAAAATACTATCAGCCATCATCTTGATCGTTATTGTCCTTGTCGTATTATTTGTTTGGATTCTAGCATCGCAATCTCAACAGCCTGAACAAATAAATCTTTTTTTTGATTTTGAGAACGGTCTTGATGATTGGGCTTTTGATTCTCAAGTTCCAAATGATCCTGTAACAGGTGAACCTGTCGCATGGGAAATTAAACCTGTATTTGACCTTTCTTTTTCTGGAAATTCTTCAGTACTATTCAATATCGATGGAACACAAGATGATGGCACGATATGGATAGAGCGCAAACTATCTCTTCAACCAGGTACTACAAAGGCAGTTAATGTAACGTTCCAATTATGGAGTAGTTCTGAAAGTTTCAACACGCTTGCAGTTGTAGTAAGTTACGCTGGCCAAAAGAATCCTGAAGAGGAGATAGATTTTCAAGTTCTTGATAATACAAATCAAGTATCTGGTTGGAAAGAATATAGTTTTTCTTCTAAGGTCAAAGCAGATAATACTGGAGAGATTTATGTTGCATTAGGAATTTCAGTTAGGTGGGAGACTAATTTGACCTATTATATTGATGCGGTAAGCTTAAAGCTTCTGTAGCGCGCATTGGTTATTAGAGAATAGTGCGAGTGCGCCGTATGACAAGAATAACTCATGTTTTTTTGGGTTTGGGAACTTCTAACAAAACATGATCTGCAGCTACCTGAAATTTAACGTTAGTATTCAGAATAGTACGTGCAACGGCAGCAGCATATTGTGCAATAAATATTAACCATTTACTTCCAAGTTTTTTGTCATCAAACAGGATGAAGTTAGTAGTTTCAGGTGTTTCCTCAACATTGAAATCATACCAATTATTGTGATCACCCAATACTTTAGTTAAAAGAAAATAGCAACTTTCATAGTCACATGAACGATTAGTTCCACTTAGATATAATTGAGGAAATGCTTCACCAAGTTTTCTTCCAGCTTCTGCCAGATCTTTTTCAGTGGCACAACTCAAAATCCCGTGTATGCTCTCAGAGCTAAGCCTTACTTCTCCACTTCGTTTGGCTTCTTCGCTGACCATTGCGAGTTGACTAATGAGAGTGCTGACACTAATTCCTCGCTTCTTTGCTTCTTCACACAAAAGGCCTTTCTCAGTCTTTGATAATCTAAAAGAAGGTGCTTTCAAGGCTTTCAATCCTATCCAGTTTACAATAATATCTGTTACTAAATATCTATAAATATTTCTTTGTTAGGACTTGTGCCCTTCAGGAAAAAACAAACAAAGAAATTTTTCTAAGAAACAAGAACCAAATAAGATACAATAATTTTATGACAAGTTCATAACGATAACATTTACACTAACCTAAGACTTTTAATTTCAGATTGCTACATTAAGAGTGGAAGAGTTTTTTACCAAAGTTTACGAGGAAAATGTTTTGGCTCAAGAGAATGCTTGGCACAATATGGATAATAGAGAGGTATTCTCGAAACTGGAAACAAGTGAAAGGGGTCTAAAGAGTTCGGAAGTAGCAAAGAGACTTGAGACTTATGGCCCAAATGAATTGGAGAAAGAAAAGAAAACAAGCAAACTAACTTTACTTGTTGACCAGTTAAAAAGTCCTCTTGTCATAGTGCTAATTATAGCAGCATTAATCTCATTTTTCGTCGCTGAATACATTGATATGACAGTGATTGTTGTTGTCATTGTATTCAATACGATCATTGGGTTTTTTCAAGAATACAAAGCTGAATCAGCGCTTGAAGCTCTGAAATCGTTGGCAGCGCCAGAAGCAGAAATCATCAGAGACTGCCCTGAGAAAGGTACTTGTGTTGAAATGCGTATTAAAACAAAAGAAATAGTGCCAGGCGACATAATAGATTTAGACGCTGGAGATAAGGTTCCGGCTGATAGTCGCATTTTCGAGGCAAAAAACCTTGAAATTGACGAATCCATGTTAACAGGCGAGTCTATTCCTGCAAAGAAGATCACTAATTCTGTTGAAAAGAATCTGCCCGTAGCTGATAGAACAAACATGGCTTTTTCAGGTACGATCGTTACTCAAGGAAGAGGAAAAGCTGTTGTTGTTTCAACAGGAATGAAAACTGAAATTGGCAAAATTGCTAAATTAATCAAAGAAACTGAAAAAGCCCCGACGCCGATCCAAAAACAGACCTTGGATTTAAGTAAAAAACTTGCATTGTTTGCTTTACTAGCAAGTGGGCTAATCTTTGTGATTAGTATACTTCATGGATTTGAACTTATTGAAACGTTTTTGTTTGTTTTAGCAGCAGCAGTCTCGGCTATTCCTGAAGGATTAGCAGTTGTAATTACCATAACATTAGCCATTGGAGTGAGGAGAATGGCAAAACGAAATGCCATAATTCGAAAACTACAAGCAGTTGACACTTTAGGTTCGGCAACAGTTATCTGTACTGACAAAACTGGGACTCTAACAACTAATCAAATGACCGTTCAAAAAATCTTTGTAGACAATAGAATAGTTAGAGTTACAGGAGTAGGTTATTCACCAGAAGGACGTTTTGAAATAAATGATGTTTCTGTTAACGTAGCAGAAGATAAACCAGTCAGTTTCTTGCTTCAAATTGGTGCTCTCTGCAATGATTCAAGGTTAAGACAACATAAACTGGATAGTGAGAGTAAATGGGAAGTATATGGTGATCCAACTGAAGGAGCGTTAGTTGTTGCCGCTGCAAAAGCAGGACTTCAAAAAGATGAACTAGAGGAAAAATATCCTCGTATTGATGAAATTCCGTTCGATTCAAAAACTAGGTATATGGCAACTTTCCATAAATCATCCATGGATAAAACAGATATCTATGTTAAGGGTGCACCCGAGACGTTGTTAGAAAAATGTTCTACAATCCTTAAAAATGATAAAACAATACCTTTAACTCAGCAAAAGAAAGAAGAAATTTTGAATGTTAATATTGAAATGGCTCGTCAAGCATTGAGAGTCCTTGCTATTGCTTACAAATCAATAGAAATAGATGAACTTGATAATTCCAAGATAAGTCTTCAACGTGGACATGTAAGGTTGATTTTTGTTGGTCTTGTAGGGATGATTGATCCGCCAAGACCTGAAG
>DATGZD010000055.1:0-50382 GCA_035297385.1 Candidatus Sulfotelmatobacter sp.
ATGCTACGGCCGAATACTTCATTCCTAGCGTAGATAGACAAATTTTTTATCCCGCAAAACGGAACCTCTCTGCCCCGTCTGATGAGAACCCTTTTACGATATTTTTCTATGCACGACCAGAAACTGCACGCAATGCTTTTGACCTTGGTATCTCTGCGTTAAGGAAAATAAAGAGCAAATACGGGAAAAAGGTTAGAATATATGCAGCAGGAAGCAAATGGCACCCAGAAGACTATGATCTGGAGAATACTATCATTTCTTTAGGAACCCTACCATATGAGGAAACTGCAGCACTCTATAGAAAATGCGACCTTGGAATAGTGTTCATGTTTACAAAACATCCGTCATACCTGCCCTTCGAACTTATGGCTTGTGGTTGTCCCGTATTGACAAACTATAACCCCTCCACTACATGGCTATTTAAGGATGGAGAGAATTGCATATTAGCTGAACCGACAGCAACATGTGTAAGTGAAAGGATTGAAACTCTAATTAAGCATCCAGAAATGCGCATTCGCTTAATCTCGAACGGATTGAAATCCGTCGGAGAAATAACCTGGGAGAGTCAAATCGAAAAAATATACAAATTCATTTGCTACAAATAAAACGAGAAAAAGCCTAGATAAGAATTGACTTAATGCATTAAGTTTGATAGTCAACAACTATTGTTTACAAATCAATTTGTGGTATGTGAGCGTTGAAATAGCACTTTCCTATAGTTCAAGGCTATTGTGAGTTGGTAGAGTCTAATAAGTGGATACACCCAGATTGCATCGGGACATTTTTCTTCGAATGCGATTTGGGTGGCTCTGAGCGGACTGGTTAACAGGACACGAAGTACACTTGATATAGGATCAGGTTCAGGTGGGTCACAGTATTTTGCTTTAGCACACATATAAGTGAGCTTGTAAGCATGCTCAACGAAGGCTTCAAGATCGTTCCTGAAGTGAAGCGATACTATATTCGGATCTATTATCCATCTGTAGGACATCTCTGTTTGGATTCTTCCCATTAGTGCTCTGTCTGTACATATCGGACAATCCTTAGGAAACCCACCCACAGCCTTGATGACTTTTGTCCTGAAAATGTTGTTATCTATGCTTATCATAGACATGTACTCCCGTTTTTGGGGTGGACCTTGTTGTCGTTCCTCTAAAATGCGCAAAACTGGTCTTGTAGGTATCCGTATCCCCTGGGCACATGCAATTAGTGGATTATCCATATGTTTTGGAATTGTTTCCCACCATTTCTGTGACAAAATTATGTCTTGTTCGATGCTGACGAAGAACTCGCGGTCTACATGTCTGAGAGCTTCATTGGCTCCGCTAGGTATTCCACCTGTCGGATTAGTATAAACATCCCAATTGAAATCTCGAGCGATGTCTGCAGTTCGATCAATGCTGTGGTCATCGACAAGGATTTTGTGGCAAACATTCTCAGCCGGGATTACCTGATCTATACGCTGTAGAACTGTCGGCAGGAGAGCTTCACCATTCTTAGCCCACATTGCTAAATCAATTTTCATGAGATCACCGAAGGCACAAACCTCTAAGATACTTTTGTATAGGAAGTTGTAAGTTTCTTAGATCGAACTTCATATTCTATAGGAATCCTTATGCGACTTGTTAAGAATCTGAAATATTTTCCTTTCCGTCCTCCTTCCAAAATAAAAAAAAGACTATAGGGATAATTTTTGTGGTAGATAGATGTCCAACCTCTATTTTTCAAATAACGAGTTACTATTGCTGGATTAATTATCCACAAATGTAAATGTCTCTTCCTAGTCCAGTAGGCCAACTTCGATGTTGAAAAATGAGGCGTGAAAAAGAATGGCAGAATATCCCATTCTGTTGGAAAGTATAAGATTATTTCTTTAGCTGCAACTCTAACCATCTCATTTAATGCCTTGAAAGGATTTTTCAGATGTTCAAGAACATGGCTTGCTTTAACCACGTCAAAACTTCCCTTTATGAAGGGCAAATAATGAGCATCCGCTAATATTGTGGGTTTACACTGCATCTTTACAAACTTATACGCCGTATCGATACGAACATCGCCCCAAGTATCAGGACCGCAACCTATGTTAAGAGAATGCATCAAGTTTCTTCGTCTGCTTGTTTCATTTAAAGCTATATGTACATAATTAGAATTAGCGTTGTTACTTGTTTATGGTAGACTCTGAAATCTTTAGAAATAAACTTAGTACGGAACCATTAACTTTCAGCGACATTTATGTCAGACAAAGTGTATTTAAGGCGAGAAAGCAACAATGCAGAACAGGTGAAGAAAACGCAAAACCTCTTAGTCACTGGTGCTAGTGGTCTCTTAGGCAATTGGATTATTGCATTAGCCGCAGATAAATATCATGTTATACCAACAGACATAGTTGAATCAAACCATCAGCATACTGTGAAATTAGACCTAACGGATGCTAACGGTGTGCATCAGCTTTTTCAGAACGTAAACCCTACGGTAGTAATTCATACAGCCTCGGAAACAAACGTCGATAGATGTGAAACAGAGCGAGAACGAGCATGGAAGATTAACGTAATAGGCACAGACAATATAGTTGATGCTTGTATTAAGAATAACGTGAAGTTGATTTCTATCTCGACCGATTACGTTTTTGATGGGGAGAAAACACTTTATACCGAAGATGACGCACCCAACCCGATTGATTTCTACGGTCTAACTAAACTAGAAGGTGAGCGACGAGTAATACGAAGATGCGAGAAATGGGCTATCCTTCGAACAAGTGTTTTGTATGGGCGACATCCAACAAAACAGGATTTTGCCACGTGGGTCATTAACAAACTTAAGCAGCGTCAGGAAATAACAGTTGTTGATGATCATTTCAATACTCCGACATTAGCAGAAAATTTAGCTAAGATGACTTTGGAAATATCTAATCGCGAGTTGAATGGAGTCTTTCACACATCAGGCTGTGAACGAATCAGCCGTTACGATTTTGCCAGAAAAATTGGTGAGACCTTTGAACTGGATATCAGCTTGATTAAGCCTATAAAAATGAATGACTTAAAGGCATGGATAGCCAAGCGACCAAAAGATTCATCCTTAGACACTGCGAAGATTCAAACAGAACTAGCAACAAAACCATTAAGCATAAACGAAGGATTAAGCAAACTGAAGGAAGAGTTGAGAGCATGAAAGGTGTTATACTTCATGGCGGACATGGTACCCGCTTGAGACCTTTAACTCATACTGGACCAAAACAACTTATTCCTGTCGCTAACAAACCTATATCACAGTATGTTCTTGAAGATTTGAAAAATGCTGGAGTAAAAGACGTCGCATTCATTGTAGGCGGTGTGATGCCAGAAAAAGTTCGAGATTACTACGGGGATGGTCGCAAATTTGGAGTTTGCGTCGAGTATATGGAACAAGATAGGCCAGGGGGAATCGCTCATGCTGTCGGCTTGACCGAGAATTTCATAGGAAAAAGCAATTTTATCGTGTACCTTGGGGATAACCTTCTGAAGGGCGGAATAAGCAACATCGCCAGGGAATTCGAAGAGAAACATTATGATGCTATGGTTCTACTGAGTAAGGTGGAGCATCCACAACAATTTGGCGTAGCAGAATTTGACAAACAGGGAAAACTAGCAAGGTTAGTAGAAAAACCCAAGGAGCCTCCGAGCAATTTTGCTTTAACAGGAATCTATTTCTTCACACCTCTAATTTTTGAAATGATACATAAATTGAAGCCATCTTGGCGAGGGGAGCTTGAGATTACAGAAGCTATTCAAATGATGTTGGAAGAAGGCTATAATGTAGGTTACCGTGTTGTAGAGGGTTGGTGGAAAGACACTGGTACAGTTGAAGACATCTTAGAAGCGAATATCTTAGTCTTAGATGAAATGGACCCAACTTTAGAGACTGATGTTGACAAAATTTGCCTGCAAGGTCGAGTCAGTGTCGGAAAAGGTACTCAAATTAAGACAGGGGCTATGATTAGAGGACCCACTGTTATAGGTGAGAATGCTATTATTGAAAGTGATGTTTACATTGGCCCCTACACTTCAGTAGGTAAAGGCACACATGTCAAGAAAGGCGAAATCGAGAACTCCATAATAATGGAGAATTGTGTGATTGATATTGGAACAAAGATAATCGACAGCGTTATAGGTGCCCATACAGAAATTATAACGAATCAAAAGGGACCTAAAGGTCATAAACTAATCGTTGGTGAAAATTCAAGAATAATATTCTAAGGGATGACAATAATGATTGAAGGTGTTACAATAAAATCACTCAAACAGGTTGCTGATGAAAGAGGCTGGCTAACTGAAATATTTAGGAGTGATTGGCCTGAATTTCAAAAGTTTGGGCAAGCATATCTGACGGCCGCATACCCACAAGTTGTCAAAGCATGGCATATGCATAAAAAACAAACTGATAACATGACATGCATTAAAGGCATGATGAAACTCGTGCTGTATGATGGTAGAGAAAAGTCAAAAACGACAGGTGAAATTAACGAAATTGTTTTCGGCGAAAGAAATCTCGTTTTGGTCCAAATTCCACCATACGTTTGGCATGGGTTCAAAGCAGTTAGTGAGGAATTCTCTCTAGTTTTGAATATACCTACTGAACTTTACAATTATAAGGATCCAGATGAGTTTCGCCTTCCTGCAGATACAGACAAGATACCTTATGATTGGAAACTGGCGCCTTGGCTAAAACACGGTTGATTCTTGTATGAAACTTCTTATTACTGGTGGCGCCGGTTTTATCGGCAGCAATTTTATTCATTATATGCTGAGAAAACACTCAGATTACAGGATCACTGTTTTAGACAAATTAACGTATGCAGGTCGTAAAGAGAATCTTCAAGATATCTTAGACAAAATAGCATTCATCAAGGGGGACATAACACAGAAAGAAGACGTTGAAAAAGCCTTAGCTGGTTGTGATTGTATCGTTAATTTTGCAGCTGAAACACACGTAGATCGTAGCATCATAGATGCGGGAACCTTCGTGTTAACAGATATCCTTGGTGTTTACAATCTTTTGGAAGCCGCTAGAAAATATGATGTAATCAAGTTTATTCAAATCAGCACAGATGAGGTCTATGGCGACATCTTGGAAGGTAGCTTTAAAGAGACAGATAGGCTAAACCCACGTAATCCTTATTCTGCCTCAAAAGCCGGTGCTGAACTGCTGTGCAAGGCATACTTCGAAACATACCGACTACCAGTAATCATAACGAGGTCTTCTAACAATTACGGATCAAACCAGCATCCCGAGAAACTTATTCCCAAGACCATCATACACGCATTACTAAACCAATCAATCCCAGTTTATGGAACAGGAAATAATGTTCGTGATTGGCTCTACGTGGATGACAATTGCGAAGCTATCGATACAGTGTTGAATAAAGGCTATGCTGGCGAGATCTACAATATAGCTGGAAATCAAGAGTTGGAAAATCTGCAGGTTGTTAAAACCATCCTGAAGCTAGCAGGCAAACCTGAGAGTCTTATTGAATTCGTAAAAGATAGATTAGGACATGATTTGAGATACTCAATCGATGCAGAAAAGATTGCCATGCTTGGCTGGAGACCACGTGTTAAATTCGAAGAAGGCATAGAGATGACGCTTCAATGGTATAAAATGAATACCGATTGGTGGAAACCAATAATCGAAAAAGATCAGATAAATTTTCACAGTACAAAATAAGGACTCCTATTTGAGAAGATGCAGTGTTAGATGAAATAGCTGGAAATTCAACAATGGATGACAGGCCAAGCACTAAATTAACCAATGATGAAGCTACAATAAAGTTGAGGATGGATGTTGACTATGCCTATCCTTCAAGAACCAAAGGTTTTATCTATACTGCCCTGAAGAAAAAGGGCGGAAAAAATTATCTGAAGAATTCAAAGATAATTGCCAGAATGATTAATGAATCTCCTATGAGAGTGAGAGCTTACTGGTTTTTCACCCCGTATACGATACCAGATAAAGAATTGCTTGAATTGTTAACTCCAGACAAGCATAATGTTGCTCTTCATATCGCAAACGATCCGTATGGCGAACTGGAAAAACTACAAAATGCGACTAATAGAAAAGTTTCATTCTACACTATTCATGGCACAGCACGTTTGCTTGCTAGGTTGATTTGGAGGCGAAAACTCTGGGAAGGAAGAGCATCAATTCCTAAAGACTTTCCATTACGGTCATTCTATGAATTTCCAACATTAGGGTTTGACCGAGTATGCTATGACAAACCTGAAGGTCCAGCTAAACAAATCGGTGACGAGAGTATAGCAAAAGGAGAAATCCTACACATTCATCCTGAATGGCTCTTTCAAAGAGGCACATTCAACCATAGGGGCCCTTTCTATGAGCCTTTGAGACAGATCTTGCAAGTTGATAAAGAGTTTGACACTGTTTTTGTCAGAAAGAAAAGTTTTGTACGAATAGCTAAATATATTGATATGCTCGAGTACGAGAGGGATACTGTTCCAGATGAGAAGTTCATTCAAAAAGTCAAAGAACGTGGAATAGACATTTTTAGTTTTTTAGAACGAACATGGTGCTGCCCAATTCAGAATCCGTCACCGATATGGGTTAAGGCAAAAGATAACATTGCGCTCCTAACCTTGACAAACTACGCAGAATGGTTGGAGCTTGTTGGCAAGAAGACAAGAAATATGATTCGCAAAGCACAAAAGAGCGGCGTTACTCTTGGGGTCGCCGCGTCTGACAGTACTCTCGCTGAAGGAATCTGGCAAATCTATAATGAAACTCCAATACGACAAGGAAGACCTTTCCCACATTTTGGAGAAACACTTCAAACAGTTAAACAAACCTTCCTGTACAGACCGAACGATATATACATAGGAGCTTACTTATTCGACAAGTTGATAGGCTTCATAAAACTTTCCCACGGCGATAGAATAACAATAATTTCTGAGATTCTTTCCTTGCAGCAACACTCAGACAAAGCTGTGAACAATGCCCTCATCGCTAAGGCAGTAGAAGTATGTGCAACAAGACAATGGAATACAATAATGTACGGAAGAATGGGCAATCATCCTTCGTTAGACAAATTTAAGGAGAATAACGGTTTCAATGAATGTGTGATTACTAGGTACTATGTGCCACTCACATGGAAGGGGCGAATTATGACAATACTGGGCTTACATAGAGATTTAAAGGAAAAAGTACCTCAACGAGTAAAGTATCAACTTATTCCCATTTATAGCTGGGTAATGAGGAACAAGCTGCGACTTGGGTCATGGCTTTCCAAACAAAAGGTAGCACAAACATAGCATGAAAACTTGGTTTTCTGTTTGTATAGTGTTTAGTCTCGCATAACATTAAATAGCTTGAATAATTGCACTAAACGCCGGGAACTGTGGCGATGTCAAGAAAAGCAATTCGTCTTCAGTATACAGGCTACGTCATATTTGCCGCCCGAATAATAGGTATGATCACAGGATTGCTTTTCCAATTCATGTTTGCTCGTGCAATTTCATCAGGAAGTCCTGAGTATGCTATATGGGGAAACATCAACAATATACTCCCATATTTCACATTGTTAGCCGGAGTTGTTCCTTTCTGGGTAATGCGATGTGTTGCACGCAGTAAAGAAGGGGCAGCAAGAACTGGTCTAGTAATGAATTTGCTATTCTCAGCGATAGGAACAATTATCTATCTTGCCATCATTCCTTTAATCCTTCCATCACTTCTTTCTCAAGCACAAGTACCCAATCCCATTGTTTATCTGCCCTTCTATCTTATAGCCTCAGTTCAAATTGTCGAGTTGTATTTAACCGGAATCCTTGAACCCTGCATCCAAGCATGTACACCCCAATCAATAGGCTATGGACTTATTATGCAACAGATTATTAGACTGATAATAGCATACATCATAATAGTTCTACTCGGTCAACCCTTACTGGGCGCAATAATAAGTACTATTCTTGCATTTTTAGCACTAAGCATTTTCTATGGTAGGCTTCTTAGAAACGAACTGAAACAAAAAATACGATGGAATTATGTTAAGGATTGGCTCAAGGGCTCAGTATTGAATATTTACAGCGTAATCGGGGGTCAAATAGCCGCATTTATTTTCATCCTGCTCTTCTCGTATGGCGGTTTTCAAAGCTACGAGATTTATTACCTTGCCCTACAAATTGCAAACGTAATCACATACTCTGGCTCTATGTCTTTTGCGTTATACCCCAAACTTCTGACAGAAAAACGAGAACAACACGCAACAGACTCCATGAAGTCTGTATTTATGTTTGCATTACCTATGACTGTTGGTGCCATAGTACTCTCTAACTCTTACATTATCTTGTTTAGACCAGAAACACTGGCAAACTATCCCGGAGCGGAGATTGTTCTAATTGTATTAGCCTTAGACTCTCTCATAACTGTTGTTTCAGGCATATACTCTTCAGTCCTTATTGGAGTAGAAACAGTTGACCAACAGGAATTGTCGTTTAAATCATTGGTTAAAAGCAAGCTATTTCGATACTATTCTCTTTCCTACATACATTCTGCGGTTACACTTCCAGTAACCTATTTTGCCATCACGACATTTGCCTTTCAGCAACCACTAATTGCAGCATTCACAACAGTTACTATCAACACTATAATGCGTTTTATCACGTTTATTATCTTAATAATAATGGTTAGACGAATGATGAAAGTCATAATTCCGTGGCGAAGCATCGCTGGATACAGTGTTGCTTCGGTGGCTATGGGAACAATCTTACTGATTCTTCCGTTTTCAAGCAGAATATCTACCACTTTACTATGGACTGCTATAGGAGCTGTAGTATACATAGCTGTCCTACTGCTCATTGATAAGGAAGCACGTTCATTGCCGAAACAGATTTTTGGAGAATTTCGAGGAAAAACAGCTCAATAAACCGAAATAAACTATAGTAGAAGTGCTCCTAAGATTTTGTACAATTCTTGTCTATCCTTTATGCTTCGAAAGATTGCTTTTCCACTTGAATAGACACGGAAAGTGTAATCGTTGAAAGTCATTTCATGAATTATTCCTGCGATTGAATTTCTAAGTTTAGCTCGTTTGAAGATGTTTGCGAGTGCTTCATCTTTCTTTTCATATTTGAATATGACAATGACGTCTTTCTCTGCACCACAAGCTCCTTCTATCCTTGCCACGTAGTCGTCTACAGTGGGCATTAGAATTGTTCGATCTCCTTGAGAACATTAACGAAGCGGTCGATTTCTTCTCTTGTATTGTATATGTAGAAGCTTGCTCGTGCTGAAGATTGTAACTTGAAGACTTGATGTAATGGTTGTGCGCAATGGTAACCGCTGCGTATCATTATTCCATAATTATCGCAGAACAATGCAGTATCATGTGAGGATAAACCTTCAACACTGAAAGGAATAATTCCACATTTGAGTGCCGTATCTGTCGGTCCATGTAAAGTAATCTTCTTGAGTTCCTGCATACGTTTAAGCGCATAGTTTGTTAGATAGCATTCATGGGCTTGAACTTGATCCATTCCAATTCGTTGCAAGTATTTAACTGCTTCACCTAAGGCGATAGCACCACAAATGTCGGGTGTTCCCGCCTCGAATTTCCATGGAGGCTCATTAAGGTTTATGTCACAGTGTTCTTTTATGTCATTGTAGGAGACTTCTTTAATCATCTCGCCACCGCCTTGCCATGGTTCCATTTTTTCAAGAAGAGTTCTCTTAGCATATAGGCAGCCTATGCCTGTGGGCCCTAACATTTTATGTCCAGAGAAAGCCAAAAAATCTACATCTATATCTTGTACATTAACAGGCATATGCGGAACAGATTGAGCGCCATCCACGACCATTATAGCATGATGTTCATGTGCGATTTTAGTAAGATATTTGATATCATTGATTACTCCGCTAACGTTGGACACTTGACTGATTGAGGCTAATTTGACTCTATCCGTGAATTTATTCTCGAAATCTTGATAGTTAAGCGTGCCATCGCTATGAATTTGTGCATATCTTATAGTGCAACCTGTTAATTTTGCTATGATTTCCCATGGTACAATATTACTATGATGTTCCATAATTGATAAGAGAATCTCATCGCCGGGTTTCAGATTGCGAAGTCCCCATGAATAGGCAACAAGATTAAGTGCTTCTGTTGTTCCCCTGACGAAGACTATTTCTGAACTATCTTTAGCGTTTACGAATTTGGCTATTGTTTCTCGACTTTTTTCATACATATCTGTAGCTTCAATGCTGAGAGTATGAACAGCACGATGAACGTTGGCGTTATGTTGCTTGTAGTAATCAGTAATAGCTTGGATTACTTGCCTCGGCTTCTGGGAAGTGGCTGCGTTATCAAAATAGATTAGGACATTATCGTTTACTTGTCTTTTTAATATTGGGAAATCTTCACGTAGTTGTTGGACGTTTAGGATTGTTTTTCCTCCGCCACCTTTAGCCGTTTTGAAAGGGTTTTAGCGAGTTCTTCCTCCTCAAGAGCTTGCTTTTCTTCAAAGGTTATGTCTTTAGGTAGCCAGTCTGGTTGAGCTCCTTTCTGTTCATAGTATTTTCTAATAGCCCTTTTAACTGCGCCAACGGCTAAGATGCCACAATGAAACTTAACGCTTGGTAGGCCGCCTACTTCTTCTGTGACTTTTTTCCAAGTCACATCATTCCAAGCTTGCTCCAACGTTAAGCCTTTTATCATCTCAGTGACAATGCTGGCAGTTGCAATGTTAGCGGCGCAGCCATAACTTTCAAAAGTAGCTCGTTCAATAACATCTTTTTCATTAATTTTCATGTAAAAGGTTATCATATCTCCACATGCAGGGTTGCCAGCGACAGCAACGATATCAGCATCTTCCATTTTTCCAAGGTTCTTGGGATTTCGGAATAAATCCAAAACTTTTTGAGTGTATGGTAAAGGTATTCGGGACATGTTAATCTACTCCTGTGTTTCCAACTATACCTCTTATTCGATTAACTGCGTTAGGTAACACATCTAAAACGTAGTCTATATCTTCTTCTGTCATGTAGCGAGTTGTTTTCATCAAAATGCTTCCATGTGCTTCACTGAAACGTCTACCAATAGCAACAAGAACATGACTCGGCTGCAGTAAGCGTCTACTACAGGCACTGCCACTACTTACGTAGACTCCTTTGAGGCTAAGTTCAATTGTTAACGCTTCACCTTCAGCACGCAAGAAGCTGATATTTGCATTATCTGGACTACGTTTTTCGCCTTTGGCACCGTTAAACTTCACATCAGTAAGTTCCTTGAATATACCATCCACGAGTTTATCGCGTAGTGTTCTTATACGGTTTATGTTTTGCTCAAAATTATTGAAAGCAAGTTCAGAGGCTTTTGTGAATCCAACGATTAATGGTGTGTTCTCTACACCTGGCCACAGTTTTTGTGTACCAATCTGTCCTTCCAAAATTTTCTCTACATTAACACCTTCTCTTGTGTAAAGTGCCCCTATCCCACGTGGTCCAAGAATCTTGTAACTGCTGATTGTTGCCATATCTACTTTGAGATCTTGCACGTTAACCGGAATCCGAGCAAAAGCATCGGAGAGGTCCGTATGGAAAATGCTTAAGGGATTTTTGTCCTTAACAATAGAAATTGCCTCTTTCATGGGTTGAATGGTTCCAATTTCATTGTTTACATTACTGATACTAACTAATACTGTCTCATTATCTACTGCTTCCTTGAGCTTCTCTAAATCCACTGTACCTTCTGCGTTTACAGGCACTTTTGTCGTGGTAAAACCATATTTTCCCATGAATTCAGCTACCTGTAACACATTGATTGGTTCAATTTCTGAGATTACAATCTTTTTGCCTCTTGCCTTATTAGCCAACACGGCGCCCATTATACCAAGGTTATTCGCCTCTGTTTCACTAGGCGTAAATGTGAGTTCTTCAAGAATTTTTGCACCAAGAAATTTTGCCATTTTTTGCTGGGATTCCATTATAACCTCAAAGGCTTCCCAACCAGGCTTATGTGTTAATGTCGGGTTACCATAGGCTCTTTTATTATAGTAAGGAAGCATAGCATCAACAATTTCTTGAGGAACGATCGTGCTGTTTTCATTATCTAAGTAGACTTCATGAGTTATGCCTTCATGAGCTTTGAGGAGTTCTCGTACATTTTCAACCAAATAATTCACAACCTATAACTGGAAAACTATGAAGCTAGTATTACTGTTCAAATAAAAAAATGTAACCATACAGAGCGTTCATAAGGTCTATTCAATTACTGCTTAAACTGAAGCATGTTTGATAAGAAATGACTAGCCAGAGGTTTTGAGCTAAACTTTTATGGTTCTCATTTACATACTATCCGATAAGTATCTGACAGCTCTGATTGGTGATTGCTTAAAGAATCGCAGGATGTTACCATAAGAAAAATTTGTTTTGAACATTTGAATGATTATTTCAGGATTCTTTTCCTCGATTTGTCTGATGAATTTTATACTTCTATCCCACTGAGCATCACTATGCTTTGAGATTCGTTTCTGAACCTCCAGTGCAATCGTAAAATTCCTATTCTCCTCATGTCTCCATATTTTTTCATAACCATAAAGTCCTTTTCGTGAAACATCACCAGCTTCAATAGCTTTACACATTGTTTTACCCGCAATTGTACCGAACTTTATTGCATACCTGATTCCTTCACCATGTAAAGGAGACCCTTGTCCCACAGAATCTCCAACAGCCACAAAACCATCAGCAACCATTTGTTTTAAGGGTCCTGCAGAGGGAAACACGCCAACTTCCTTCCTAACAATATTGTAATTATCTTTAATTTTAGGTAATTTATCATTCTTCAGGAAACTATCCATAAATAAAAGGGGATTGGCGTAACTATCAGGTCGGATGATTCCTAACCCAACTCTGGCTCTATTCTTCTTCCATGGAAAAAACCAACCATACCCTGAGGGAATAAAACAATTTCCCATGTATAATCCCAACCAATTAGGATCGATACTTGATGATTCTATATCGTATTGAACGCCTAAGGCAAGTCTACTCCAAAACCTTAACCAACCCAACTTTCTAACTATGACTGCGCTGGCTCCTGAAGCATCTACAACAACTCTGGAAGTAAGTCTCTCAGTGCGTCCATCTCCTACTAATTCAACGCCATGTAGAAATCTTCCTGAATGCAGAACATTTGTAACTTCATAACCCAAACGAATCTCTGCACCAAATTTTCTCGCTTCAGAAGCCAAGAATTGATTCAACGCTGTTATGTCTAATATACAACCTACTGGTTGTTCTCTGTAAAACGTTACGTCTTCAATCGGACCAATCAGAGAAATCGTAGAAACTGTATGATAACATGATGAAGGAATACCTAAAACTGTCATTTCATCAATCCATGATGCGCCGCTCGTGCGAACTGGGAGCCCAATTTCTTTGACTTTATCCACTACGAGACATCGCAAACCATTTTTAGCAACAGTCTCTGCTGTTGAAAGTCCAGCCGGTCCAGCACCGACAATAATTACATCATAGTCAACAGTGTTATTCAACTAGTAAAACCAAACAATTAACATAGGATTACCTATTTCTATTTTTTCCAAAACAAAAACCAACAATCATTATACCTGTTTTGAAACTCATGCAAAATACATAAGTTACACAAAAGTAGTCTGCAACTATGTGTGTCTCTTGAGAAACATAACATCTAATTTTGACAAATCATTGTGACCGACAGTATAATCGAAACAAAATTCGCTTGATCAAGAATATGGTGAACCTGGAATTAAGAGTCTAGAACATCTTCGATAAGCCTAGCTCTGCTGAAGAGTCTTTATTGTATGCAAGTTAGAGTATCATATTCTTGCGATTAATGATATGAATGCGACTATCAGAAAAGCAATGCCCGCCCAGAATAGGCTTCCTCCTGTTAAGAACCATACGATAAGTGCAATTATGGCTGCTGGAAGTATGAACAGGACGATTTTGGCGATTAATATGATAATAACGATTCCGATGATAAGTAGCAGAATTAGTACCAAGATGCTTGGTATTCCTGTTAGGTCGAAGGGCAATGCAAAGGCCAAATCTTCACCTTGTAAAATTCTGTGGTAGCTGTAACTATTTAAGTATTTCCAGAACATGAAACACTAACTTTGTTGATTGTTGAATCGGTTTCTTTTCTGAATAAGTTTGGTATTACAGTTTTGGTAGGAGTGATTTGCCGCCGCACTGAATTAGATTTCTTCAGCCAACTATGTGCAAGTGCAATGAGGCTTGCCGTTGATTCAGTTATTGTGAAAGCTATTAGCGCGCGCTCTTTTCTTCATTATATGCGCAAATCCTGATTGTAACTTCGACTGGCAAATGGTCTCTACAAGTTTGTTTCGATTGTTTCATATAAAACACTTGTTTATTCAAAAACTGCTACCATTATTGTCTGCAGTACCTTTGGCCTGTTGAAACTGATAAGATCTATTGATGTTGTATATTACTGACATGAGGTAAAAGATGGTTCTTTTTCATCTTTGCGCTTAATCTACTTGAGATAAGAAGATAACAGCGACACGACATTTTCCATTGAGTAGAAAAAGTTAAAGGTAAAACTATTGCCGCCTGTATTCAGAGGATTTCAATGTTATTTCTGTCTTCATATGTTATCGCTTGTTTTATATTTAATTTGACTTTATAACAACTATTAGGAGATAAGAGTTATGCCAGAAAAAATTAGGCTGTCTTGTTTTATCGCTTCTCCTCTTAAAGTTGAGCCTTCACTTATTGACGTTATTGCTGCTTTGGGAAAAGATTCTAAACAGTTTATTTCAAGCAATTATTTACGATCTTATGGTTTACAAAATCTGCCATCTAAAGAAGCTACTTCCTTGTTGAAAGAAGATTTGGATTTTCAATCAATTCTAGATAGAATAGCAGATTTCTTTGATTCTGTTACAGTTCTAAATGAAACAAGAAAGCAGATTTGGTTGCCAGCATGGGAAATTCATAGACCACAAATAGAAGGATGTGTAGCTAAGCTTGAAAAATCATCTACTACAACAACAGATTATTCATTAAGCATAAAGGTTTTGGGTCTTGGAGGCGGCGTAAGTAGAAGTAGGAGTGTTGGATATGGCGATGCGTTTGAAGCAAATGGTAAATGTCTACAAATAAGATATCCTATAAAAGTCTTGGTTCAACAATGCAAGAATAGAAAAGGTATAAGATTTGTTCGCACAAATGTGGAGGATATTGGAGATATACCGACTGCTATAGAATTAACAGGAAAATCAGATCATTGTGGATTAGACGCAAGCAAGATTGAAGAGACTGGATGGGTAGCGTGTTCGTTTTCTGTTCCAGCTAAAACAAAACAAACACGTTCTTTGACTATAAATTCTTCTCAGGCAGCAGAATTAAGCTTAACTTTTAAAGTATTCGATGTTGAGCTTGGACCCAAAGCTGTAGTAAAACTTGAAAAAGAGTTAGAATGTTCTTACGAATTAGTAGGCGCCCATAAATACATTGCTTACTTTCCCAAAAACGCAATCGCATACTATTGGTCTATCCTTGATTAATTAATGCATATATTCTTGCTCTAAGGCATAAACATAAGCTAAGAAATGTATATCATTAAACCTTATTTCTACCAGACTATCGCTTGTTGACGCTTTATTTTATGTTTCTTTCCCTGTTTTTCTTAAGAAAAGTAGTTATAATTCACGCTTCTTTATAGCTAACAAATCCAAAAACAGCATGTTGAATGTTGATGCCCCAAGAAACCTCAACGAATGTCGATATATTTGGCTTATTGTCTGGCAGTGATGAGAAGGAAAAAAAGAAGAAACAACGACAAGATCTTTTGGCATCGACTGGCGTGAAAGAATTCTTTCCTGAAGGAAAAATCAGCATTAATAAGTATACCTGTTTTGGTCAAGAATGTAGATTATGCATTAAAGCATGTCCAACAGGTGCATTGTACTGGAAAGCTGGTCAGGTCGGAATCACTGAAGAGTTATGTGTCTACTGTAACGCATGCGTTTTAACCTGCATGGTTGATAATTGCATAAAAGTAGAACGAAGACGTGAAGACGGTAAGACTGAGAAATTCAGCAAAACGAAAGATGTGCTGAATCTAGAGAGCAGCATAAACACAAAGAAACGTGTTGAACGCGTCAGGGTAGTTTTGCCTACTGTCAGCGATTATTGTAAAAGATATTGGAAAGAATAACTAAACTGCATTAACAATCAGATTTTTCTTTACTCCTTAATGTGAACAGATAAGAGCTGTTATGATTTAGCTTGTTAGCTAGCTAGTTTTTGAAATTGTCCGAAGATTGAAAGCTTTATGTTTTAGCCTCTCATCAGATCATATCGAAATATTATGCCAATGTTTCAATGTAAGATATGCGGCAAGAAACTTGAGGCAGATTATGTAACATGTGAGTGTTCCCACTCTCACGATTGTCACGAACAAAGAAATCCAGAATGTTGTGGCAAACATATGCTCGAAATCATGGATGATTAAGAAGCCAGGTAAGAATAGCAGTAATAGAAAAATTATTCGAGATATATGAAAACGTCAGTAATCTAATATATTTGACAACTGCTTATGCAGGTAAGGTTCAAGCATGAAGATCCTCCTTGTTAACCCTCCACAAACATTTTATCCGGGTTCCGATTTGCCCGCTGGCAACTTGCCGCTCGGTTTAATGTATATAGCTGCAGTGTTAGAAAAAGCAGGTCATAAAACAGAAATTCTTGACGCTTTCATGACTGATGTCTCAGTCAGAAAATTTGGAGATACTGCAGAAATTGGCATGACTTATGAAAAGATCACAAGTGAAATACGGCAACGAAGTCCTGATATCGTTGGTATATCAAACCCTTTTACATGCCAAACGCAGCATGCCGCCAAAGTTGCAGATATAGTTAAAGAAATCGACCAAACCATCCCAACAATTGTAGGTGGACCTCATGTTAGTGCAGTTCCAGAAGAATTCTTAACTCAAGCAGAAAATGTCGATGTTGCGGTATTGGGAGAGGGTGAATACTCAATGCGTGATATCGTTTACGCTTATGAGGGTAAGAGAGAAATAGCTGATGTTCAGGGAATAGTATACCGCAAAGATGATGCGCTAATTCGAACGCCGAATCGTCCATTCTTGGAGAATTTAGATGAACTCCCGTTTCCAGCATACCATTTGGTAGATATGGAGAAGTATCTTAATCCAGAAAAGATTGAATACCGCAGTTTTAAGGATCGTTCAATTTCGATGATAACGAGCCGGGGTTGCCCCTTCAACTGTAGCTTCTGTGCAGTCCATCTTCATATGGGTAAGGCTTTCAGAGCACACAGCGTGGAATATGTTGTTAACCATATTGAGCATGTTGTAAACGAGTATAACGTTAAGACTATATTCTTTGAGGACGATAACATGACATTCGATATAGAACGATTTGCTGCCATCTGTGACGGTATATTAAACAGACCAATTAAGTTTAAGTGGGAAACACCCAACGGAATACGCGCAGACTACTTAAATCTGGAACTTCTGAAGAAGATGAAGAAATCCGGTTGTCAAAGCGTCTTCTTCGGAGTAGAATCTGGAGATCAACACGTTCTAGATGACATAATAAGTAAGAGTCTTGACTTAAAAGCAGTTATAAACGTGGCAAAAATGTGTAGAGACATACGTTTGAACACTGCTGCTTTCTATATAATTGGTTTTCCAGGAGAAAGAAAGGAAGATATGATGAAAACAGTGGATTTTGCCCTTAAACTAAAAAAAGAATACGACGTTGGCATGTTACTTCATGTTGCGACTCCATCATGTGGAACACGACTTTACTACGAATGCAAAGAGAAGGGCTACATCCGAACAGATTTGACGCCTCGAGCTTTTGCTGAAGTAAGACAAGCACAAGGAAATCCCTTGATTGGAACTGATGATTTTACGCCATCTGAAGTCAAGGAAATTGCTGCACTTGCTATGAATAGGTACAAGAAGATATCGTTAATTAATTACATTAAGAACCCAAGAAAAACATTGGGAACCATGTTTGGACAGCCAAAACTGATTGGAAAATTCGTTAAAAATCTACTATCATAACTTTTTCAATGCACAACTGGTTCATTATCGTTTGAGTATTTGTTATTAATTCTTCGATCTCTTAAACATACTATAGCCAATGCAGCTCCAGCTAACAATAAAGCTATTCTTATGTACTGATATAGATGGTCATAGCCTGTTACTTGCATTTGACTATCACTGATTGGCATAGAATTTTGGCTTTGACTTTTAGATTCAACTTTAAGGTTCTTGAAGGCTAGCACTTGACCAACCGGATATGTCATTATGACACCGAGTTCATTCAAACTCTGACCTACTTTCTTTTCTACGAGTTGCCCATTTTCATCAGCAACTTCCACCACTACTTCAGCCTTCGACACTTTAGCTACCGCTTTATACCAAGTATTCTTTGTGACCATTTCTGATGCATTAACATACAGACTCTTGCTTTGGCTCGAGCTTTCATTTATTCGTAAGACATCCTCACTTGTAAGTAGCTTCACACTTGCTGTATAATTATTCGCTTCATCTCTACCCAATACAAAGCCAAACTGACCGTATAATAATTCAGCTCCAGGAATAGTAATGGTTTCTTCAGGTACATCTATTATAAACGTACGCCTTGTTCCAGGTACTTTGTAGGTTCTTTGATGCGCAGGAATCGTAAGAGTGGTTTCATTAGGAGCTATTTCATTACCGTCAGTCAAAACCATAAAATCTCCACTTAACATGATGTCAGTCGCTGCCAGCTTGTTTTTCAGGAATTCTTTACCATCTTGATTAAACAAGGATGTATAACCTGGAGAATACCCTTGTGGTCGATTCCACGTAAGCGAATTTGTGCCTAGAGAATCCGACTGCACCTCAACTACCGGTTGTCGACTGTCAATGAAGACTGTAAGAGTTTCACTGTCTGAACCAGAATAATTGGAGAAACCGCTCCAACTTGTCTTAAGATTATATGTCCCCGGTAAAGTTACATTCCAGAGCAAAGCATAGTTTCCAAACTCATCAGTGTTTGTAACACAACTATCAGGACAGTATCCTGGTTGATTAGCATAAAAAGTGATTGTTCGATTAGAAAAGATAGGTAAAATACTGCCTGTAACATTCATGGTTCGTTCATAGCCAGAAGCATTGAAGTCGCTTGTGGAAAGATTGATGAATATTGAGGACTTTTCCATTTTACTGTCTAAGCTTGATGATATGCACGCAGGTGGAAGTTTTTCACATTTGTTTAAAGGTATAACCTGAGGCTTGTCGCTGGCAAGTAGTTCAGGTCTATCGCCAACTGTCCAGTCAGAAAGAGACGTGCATTCTGCAACCCAGTATGTTTTGTTATCATACTCAACTCCTGTGGGACTTGTCCACCATGAATGAGATATGGGCATATGATCTAAGTTGACTCCGATGTTCATGTGTGTTGGATTTATGCCCTTGTAAAGAAGTAGCACTACATCCAACCCGCCGGCCTTTAATATGGATGCTGCGAGGATTGAAAGCCCATCGCAATCCGCTTGATTGTCAACTATAGTCTCAACAGAATACTTTGCATCACTTCTGACATAATTGATGCCCCGTACAATCATTAAGACTGCATTCACAAATTCTTCATCACTGTAAGGGGCGTTTAAAGTAATATTTCGAATATTATCTGCTATCGATTGAACAGCGCCTGGTGTTATGAATTTAGCATAATCTCCATCGCCATTTAGAGTATGACTTTTTCCACCGTAGTATTGTCTCAATGATGGCGGTATCGACACGTAAAGGGTGTGATCAGATCTGACGTAACCATTTTGTATAGTAAACGTGAAGGAGGATTCATAATTTCCTGTTTCTTCTGATACAGGCACACAAAACGCTAAGTCTAACATGGAAATCCATGCTACGCTAACAAGAATGACTATGAATAATGCTGGCAGAAGAGGTCTCTGCATAGCTGCACCTCAATCTCAACCCTACCATTGGGATGGTTCTTTTTTAAAGCTTTGGTGATAACAAGATAGATTTAGACTCTATGTTATTCCAGCAAAAACATTTGTTCATGTTTTTAAGTTTTTCCTTAAACGTATACACACATGCATTTTCGTTAGCCATAGAATGTGCCATAGAGTATGGTCTAAAAGAATGTGCATGGTCTGTAAGGTGATGGTTTTAGATGTAAATTTCATTCTATTGTGTTTCTTCATTTCTTGCTGAGCTTGCTTCTTTTAATGTCTAGAAACAAAGAATGCTGAATTAACAAACAGAATATGCATAACGAAAGATGTTACTTACTTAGTAAATTCACCCCGTATATGGCGGGTCCGAGGGGATTTGAACCCCTGGTCTTCGGCTTTCTCCTGTATTATGCGACCGGAGGCCGACGCCTTAATCCGTACTGGGCAACGGACCCTTTTCTTTTACTTGATTATTCTTTTGTTAGGTCGTCATTTATCCACCAAGCTTTCTTCTTGCCTGATTTTTCTCCTGCATAGTAAGTTATGATGGGTTTTCCGAGTTGTTTCTTGCTGTTGTTTTGAATCTTTCTAAGGCGGTTGAGTATGAGCCATCGATTCGTTCTCAAGTATTCTGCGATTTCTGGTGTTGTAGCGCCTTTGTAATGGAGAAGATAGTCAATGATTTTATGATCTGATTCATCGATAGCGAAAGTATGTGGGTTTACTTCATCTTGTTGATATGTTAAGAGTTCAAGGTCTGCGAGGTATTTCTTTACATGTGCTAATTCATTTTCTATTTTAGTCATACGCTGTTGCAGCTCTAGAAGTTTATCTGGTCTAGGAGTGTTCTGAAGTTTTTCAATTATGGCTTCGCGTATGAAAATGCTTCTGTCCCCTTCAGGAATGCGTAAGCTCATTTCATTGTAGATTTCTTCAGGGACTTTTATCGAGATTATCCGAGTATCATTCATTATGTTACCTTAACAAGATTTAGTATACTCTTATTATTTCACAGTTTCTAAAGTCAATACTAAACTTAAACAAAACCTAACTTGCTGGAACTTGAGAATTATTTTAAGGACTAAAGCTATCCGTGATAACGACCATCCCTTTAATCAAATGTGATTTGTTTCTTTGGTTGACCATCATTTGGTTTCAGAACCTCTCTTTAACCTCGCAGAAAAACTATGAATAGCCTGTCGGAAAAGGATTTAATTGAAAATTTCTGGTTTTAGTGCTGCTGATGACCCGTGATATAGCTAAATACCCCAGATTAGTCGTTCACCAATAATCTGAAAAATGACCTATGAATGAATTAGCTCTGCATTAGCTTAGATAGTGCTGTGCAACGATTGTCTATAATTTCTTGTAGTTTTGTTCTTAATTGATCGCCTTTAATGCCCGTTGCTTTCAATAGCTCCATTTTTTTGGCTAGCTCTGTGTCACATATGTTGGTAAACCATTTTTCGAAATCTCCTCGCTGAAGGTGAAATTCTAAAGAAGCTACATCTACAGTTTCTATTTTTTCTGAAAAATCTTTCAATCCACATGCGAAGAGGTTTAGGGGTTTATGCATGGCTGTGTAGAAATGGAATGCTTTTTCGTTCGATGTTTGACTTAAGATTTGTGTTGCACATTCTTTACTGGTTTCAGAAACTCCCACTGCTTCTTTGCCTTTTTGAGTTAGTATATACTGTCCTTTTGATGGTGATGTAGTATAACCTGTCTTTGTAAGTCCGATTAGATGCATGTTTACAGCTTTAAAATTGTTGCCAGATTCCTTTGCCACATCGATTATTTTTAATGGTTTATCATTTAGAAGCATTGTTTCTAAGATCTTGCATTTCACAGAGGAGAGATTCATAGATAACTCCAGCAATAGCAAATGTGCTTCTATCTAATCAAACTTTTCCCAAAAACTAATGTATATGAGCTTTAGGTCTCAATTCCTTCATACAATAACTATTTGAACGTTAGTGCTCTTGCGTGAACATGCTCTCTCTTTTCAGAACTATCTGCTTATGATCTTAAATGAAGATTTGACCGCTCTTTTGGATTCAGAATAGCTACTGTTAATTGAAGGTAAGTAAAGCTTTAGTAGAATGAAATCATTTGCTAAAGATTAAGCGGTGGCTAAGGTTGAAGATTGCTGTTCTTGTTTATGAGTATCCTCCAAAAATCGTTGGCGGCTTAGGAACTTACGCTGCGGAAATTACACGTAAATTTGTTCTTTTGGATCACGATGTCACCGTTTTTACAATGAATGATGATTCTGGTTCTTTGGCGACGCGGGAAATTTGGCGGGGAATAGAGATTCATCGCCCATTACATCTTGATGTTTCTGATTCATTGCCTGATGTGATTGCCGAGGATATAAGAAAATGGGGTAGAGGCATACATCTCTTCGGCAAACTTCTTGTTTACAATTATTTGAGTGCTGCCAAACTCGTCAATGAATTAATCAAAAAAGAGGGTATGAGTTATGATGTGGTGGTCGCTCATGATTGGCTTTCTGTTATGGGCGGTATAACTGTGAAAAAAGAGAGTAAACTGCCCTTAGCCTTCCATGTTCATTCAACTGAATATGGTAGGACAATGGGGAATGGTTCAACGGTTGTTAGCGATATTGAAAAAAGAGGAGGAAACATGGCAGATATGGTTGTAACCGTTTCTTATGCCATGAAAGATGAGTTAGTGCAACTTGGTTTTCCAAAAGACAAAATATTCGTAAGCTACAACGGCGTTGACCCAAACAAATATGATCCAGCAACGATTCATCAAGACCAAATTCGTAAACTCAGAGAATACTATGGCTTGAATGATGATAATTTCATGATTCTGTTCTTGGGAAGACTCGTCGGCGTTAAAGGCGTTGATAAACTAATCATGGCAATGCCACATGTATTGTCAAAGTATCCAAAAGCACGATTAGTAATTGTGGGCGTCGGTGACCTTCAGGAATACCTCATGAACCTTACGAGAACGATGCGACTTGAAGAATTCGTAAAATTCCGCTTTGACTTCATTCCGGAAGAAGAGCGAATCCTACACTATGCAGCATGTGATGTTGCAGTCTTTCCAAGCTACTATGAACCATTTGGTATAGTTGCTCTAGAAGCAATGGCGATGGAAAAACCTGTCGTAGTAGGCGCCGCAGGCGTAAGCGGAATGCGAGAAATAGTCATATGTCGCGGTGAAGAACAATGTGGTTACCATATAGATCCCAACACTCCTTCTGATGTAGCATGGGGAATAACAAGTGCTCTTGAGAGCCCAGAAAAACGAAAATGGCTTGGAAAGAACGGTAGAAAACGAGTTCTTCAAGAATTCACTTGGGCGAAAATCGCAGAAAAAACACTTGGGCTCTATGAACAAATGATCAAACGTTGAGCAACACAACTTGTGATTCGATGATTCAAAGTCTAACGTTAGTTTTTATGCATATTTTACCTAGTTTTAGAGAAAATGCACATAAGGCTGATTTTGGAGTAATATTATAGAAATCAACACGGCTTGAGATTCACAGTGGTTGAGACAAACAGAAAATCATTCAAAAAAATGTTTCCGCATTTAGCAGAAGAGTTGAATTGTGGAGACAATACTGTACCTATAGATTCAGTAGAGCCTAATACAGAAGAAAATGAAGAAAACCAACCTGATAAATTCCACAACTATATTCCTACGGTTTTTGATTTCCTCCGTCGATGCGATAATGAAGCGGAAGCCCATGAAATAATAGCTTTCTTGAAGAAGAGAAACGAAATAACAAAAGAGTGTGCAGAGCAGCTGAAAAAACAATTAGAACAGAAAGGTGTGAGAAGTTTTGGTCCTAAGAAAGAAGATGATTATTATTTTAAGCAGAGTGGCTTTCAGTAGCATCCCTGTAATGGGTTCTATAAACATAAATAAATAACCTCATAATAAGGAAACTAAAAACAGAGGGAGTACTGATGAAGAGAACCATAATTCTAAGTATTTCTGTTCTCATGACAATTTTTCTGCTCCTCTCTGTAAATTTCAAACTCGTCACTGCACAAAACAATAATTATTCTATTCAAAATGTTGATCATCAGGTTCAATTATTGTATTCAGGGAACCTAGTGGTCAGAGATACCATTACTTTGTCGGGACAAACAACAACCTTTCTCATAGGGTTTCCATACAAATACGGAAACTATATCTTGAACGGTTTCGCCATGGATCAAGCAGGCACTCTGCCCATAAATATAGGTGTCCAACTTGGCAACCAAAGCGGATTTTATGGCATCGAAGTCACGTTTCCACAAGGAACACCACAAATCTTCACAGTAATCATTATCTTTTCAAATAGCTTGCTAGTTAGTGGAACATCTGCTGGGTATGGTTTAGATTTTCCAGCCTACCCCAGTTTCACAGTTGAGGCTTCACATTGTAATGTCAACCTTATCCTTCCATCAAATGCTTCTGCCATAGCTATCACAAAACCTGATGGGGACATTAACGCAACAAGTTATGTTAAGGATAACCTTGCAGCTTTTACAAATGCTCCTGCGACTGCAACCTTCAATGTAGCAACTGGTCAGCTTCAACAATTGAATGTAAACTCGTATGATCGTGTAATTACAATTTATCCAGCAGGTAACATTGGAGTATCAGATACATATCATATTGCGAACCTTGCTCCTCAAGCTATGGCTACTCTTCGATTAGATCTTCCAAGTAATGCCTCAAATGTTGTTGGGAAAGATGAGTTTGGCAGAACCTTGGTAGCTAACGTTCTTCCCGCAAATGACTCAGTTACTTCAGTCAGTTTCAATTTGATAAACTCAGTAGGAGTCGGACAATCGACCACTATAATACTCGAATACAACTTGCCCCTTTTATTTGAACAAAACGCACGTTTCGCTTTTATTCTTAACCTTTTTCCAGTAATCAATTATTATGTTGATGATGCTTCTGTGCAAATAATTCCTCCTGAAGGAGCGCATTTTGTTGAACCTACACTCACTTCCTTGCCTTCTTCATTAAGTATGAATAGAGTTTTTTTTCAAGAGAACTTAAAAGTTGAAAAAACAGGAGTTAGCTATGTTGACAATATAGATCCGTTCATGACTAATTTACGTGTAGCTTATGCTTATAGTCCCTTATGGCTTTCTTTTCGCCCAACCTTAGGTGTCTGGACATTAGCAGTTGTAGGCAGTATACTCATAGCATTATGGCGAAGACCCAAAGCACCTACATCTAAACGAACAGCTGTTCCCCGATTATCTGCAGGTTTGAGTCCTGACAACGTTAGAGCATTTACAGAAGCATATGAAGAACGTAGAAATATAAATCGTGAATTGCGAGTCTTGCATGCAAGAGCTCAGAAGGGCAAGATTCCGAGAAGCTATTATAAGTCACAGCGTAAGACTTTAGAAACACGCTTAGATGCGCTAACAAAGAGCATTAATCAATTAAAGGGTACATTCCGTAATGCAGGCGGCAAATACAATGATTTAATACGACAGTTTGATGCTGCAGAAAGTGAGCTTGCAAAGGCAAGAAACAAGGTTAGAGCAGCTGAAACACGGCATAGAACAGGTGAAATGTCGATAGATGAATACAAAAAAGCCCTCACAGATTACCAACAACAGAAAGAAAAACTTGATCAACAGATAAACGGAATCCTTCTAAGATTACGTGAAGAAATTCGCTAATTAACCTAAAACCTTTTATTCTTCTGATTGTCTTTCAATGAAAAATCAGAGGTATGAATATGGTAAAAATAGTAGTAGATACAGAAAAATGCAACGGATGCGAGACATGCGTTAACACATGCCCAGTTGGTGTCTACGAAGTCAAAGAAGGCAAATCTTCACCAGCCAAATCTGAAGAATGCTTAGTCTGTAGAGCTTGCGAATGCCAATGCCCATCAGGCGCTATACAAGTAATCGAGTAAGAAACACTAAAACAGCAGACTATTTAATTTAGTCCCCCGATTTTAGCATCCGTATTTTCTTTACTAATCATTTAGTTCATGAAATAATTTCTCAACATATGGCTTCACATTCAAACTTTGCCTTTTTGCAGTTTTAGTTAAAACCGTATTCACACCCGTAGCATATTGTATAGCTTTTTTTGGTTTATTCACGACGAGTTTAGGTAACCCAAGGTTCATTGCTGTTTCTCGCAGCACGAGCTTTCTTAAACCGTCAACTTTCTTTTCCAGCTTTAACTCTACTGGTAAGTTCAAAGCAAACTTGGCTATATCATATGAAGCAAAGGGTAATCGTAACTCTACATCGTAAAAGCGGCAGATTTTCTCATCGCGTTCAAGGTTGGATTCATGAATCTTCATAACATCTGAAAACATTGTTTCTTGTACATTCCTCTTTCCATGCAAGATATATTCATTAAGATAACGTTGATAACCACCAAAGAGCTCATCTGCACCTTGCCCCGCAAGTAACACACTAATCCCCTTATCAACTGTCTTATTAGCAATCCAAAGAAATGGCACAGCTATGGCTACTTTTATAGGATCAGCCTCCTCGATTAATTCTAAAACTCTTATCACAGCTGTTTCAACGTCATGAGCTTTGAATAGATGAACATCTAAAGGCAATTCTAACATATCAGCAATCTTCTTAGCCTCTTCAGTCTCGGGTTGATTATACAAACTCACGTGAATTAAATGCACATTGACTCCGCTTTTCTTGGCTAAAAATGCAATAATGCTACTGTCTAAGCCTCCGGAAAATGCAACCGCAACTTCTCTAGTATCTTTAACGCGAGCACAAACAGATCGTTCTAAAAGTATTCTGAGTCTTTCAGCTGCCACATTCAAAGTGATTCTTTTCGGTTTCGGGCGAACAAGCATTCTAATAGGCTTAAAGATGAACCCATCTTTACTTATTGAAGCCAAGTTTCCAGGAGGAAACGAATATACCTTATTTATGTTAAGTTTCCATAAAGCTCTTCGATTGGTGGCTAAAGCAACAAGAGTTTCATTTTCTCCATAGTATAATGGTTGAACACCTATCGCATCGCGTGCTGCCATGATTCTTTGAGGTTCAACTGTTATCTGACAAAAATCTCCTTCAGCTTGTCTCAACAACTTCTCCATTGCTTTCTCATTAGGAACATGTATTTGTTTACTCTGCACATTAGCAGTCAGAGCATCAGAAGACTCGTATAACCGACCCTCGAAAACAGATGTTGTGTTGTCGACTGATGTGAATTGCAGTTTGCTTTGAGTAAGATGTTTTGTAAAAACTAAACCAATTCCTGTGTACGAGATTATGGTTTTCTTTAGTAATGACCGCAAATCCTCTGTCTCTACGATTTCCGAAGGTGAAGCTAAAACAAAAGAAGCATCTTCTACCGCCAACTGTTCCAACGTTTTAATAATAGGTGAACGTATGTCTTGTTTTTTCTTATTGAGTACACTTATTATTGTTTTCATGAATGATACTTCAATTGTTGAAAAATACAGTATTCCTTAGGTAAAGATTAATTTAACCTAGTAATAGTCTTCAGTCGAGGAAAAAAAATGCCGATTCTGCCGATCGATACAGGTCGATATGGAACACCTGAGATGTTGGATGTTTTTCAAGAAGAATGTCGTATTCAAAGAATGTTAGATGTTGAAGCTGCATTAGTCTGGGCACACTGCGAAGTTGGTAATATACCTAAGAAAGATGCTGATAGAATTGCTCGAATGGCCAACTTGAGGTATGTGAAATTAGCCAAAGTGAAAGCAGTCGAGAGTGAAATCAAACATGATGTTGCAGCCTTAGTTAGGGTGTTATCTGATGTATGTGGATCAAGTGGAGCATACGTCCATCTTGGAGCAACAAGTTATGATATTGTTGACACAGCTAATGCATTACAGTTGAAAGACGCCATGGAAATTATGGAGAAGAGATTGGTTTGTCTACGGAGTGTTCTACAAGAAAAGACTGGCAAATACAAAGCAACAGTTATGATTGGACGAACACATGGTCAGCACGCACTGCCTATTACTTTAGGCTTTAAATTTGCGGTCTGGACATGTGAAGTATCACGACATATGCAACGATTACGTGAGTGCAAAGATCGTGTATTAGTTGGAAAGATGAGTGGTGCAGTTGGTACACAAGCTGGTTTAGGTGAATGTGCACCTCAAATTCAGGAACTTGTAATGAAACGATTGGGTATTAACGCAGCAGAGATATCAACGCAGATTGTTCAAAGGGATCGTTATGCTGAGCTTGTTTGCCTTTTAGGTTTACTTGCAGCTTCGCTTGAGAATTTTGCTACTGAAATTCGTGAATTACAGCGACCTGAGATTGGTGAAGTGTTTGAGGCTTTTGAAACTGAAAAACAAGTGGGTAGCTCTACTATGCCACATAAACGTAACCCTGAGATTTGCGAAAGAATCTGTGGCGTGGGACGTATCGTGAGAAGTTTAGTTGCGCCTTCGCTTGAGAATATTGTCACTTGGCATGAAAGAGATTTAACTCAGTCCTCAGCTGAACGGTTTATCTTTCCAGAAGTCTGCATTTTAACAGATTACATAATCGAATTGATGATACAGGTTGTCTCAAATCTACGGGTTAATGAGAATCAAATGTTAAAGAACATCAGTTTAACGCAGGGTCGGGCTATGTCGGAGGCAGTCATGATGGCATTAACAAGGAAAGGTGTTAATCGTCAAGAAGCACATGAATTGTTAAGAAAATTGACTATTAAAAGCGAGAACGAGAAAAAAGACTTCAAACAAGTACTTTTGAAAGATGCATTTGTATCCAGTAAGCTGTCTGAAAAAGAGATAGATTATGCCTTAGACCCAAGAAATTATCTTGGCACGGCGATTAAACAAGCGGAGCAATTTGCTCAGGATTAGAATTCTGAGAGTGCCTTCTGTTTCCATTCATCTTCTCTACTTAGTCGTTCCCATTCATCTTTTTGTACGAACCCGCCGACTTGTTCCTTAATTTTCTTAGCCACTCTTGGTCCAATTAACGGTAGGTTCGTTAGTTCCTCAAGGGGGGCATGTTTTATGTCCTCGATTGTCTTGTAGCCTGCGTTAAAGATTATTCTGCCTCTGACACGACCTATACCCTCGAGTTTCACGATTGGTATGAGTTCTTTCTTTATTCCTTTGACTACACGTTCCATGAGTTCTGAGGTTAAAGGTAAGGTTTCTTTAATTTTGAATAATGCTGCAAGTTCGTCTGTGGCATGTAGAAGCCATTTTGCGTTTTCAATGGTCTTATAAAGGTCGCCAGGTTGAACTCGGTATCTTTCAATGAGTGCATCTTCGGTTATTTCTTCAATCCAGTTTTTAAGGACGATAGCGGTTTTGATTTCTCCTAAGAATTGCTCATAAGCAAAGTGGTCATCCCATTCGTTTGGTGGCTTCATGAAGAGTTCCTCTAAATGTTCTTCCATTAGAATTGCGATTTGATCCTGTTCATTCGAATAAGGTCTCATCACTGGGCCCATATCAGGTGTATGTGCAATTAGATGAAGTAAGCTGAAGTCTGTGAGGAATTCAGGTTGGTTCTTTAGTGCATCGCGAATGATGACTGCAGATGCTGGGTCTATGTAGAGTTCACTGACACGTTTGCCAAATTTTGTAGCGTTGATGTCCTCTCCTTTCCATGTTATCATGCCTTCGACTGAGAGATACATGAGAATTTTTGCGATTAAATTGCGAATAGCTTTGATATCATATTGATGAGCATAGAAAGTTCGGCTGAAGAATTCATAAACGCCTTTTTCAGTTTTTGCAAAGTCTGAGGCAACCGTTGCGAGTACATGTCCTCGCAAGATTTTTTCCACAGCTAGCCGTGACCAGATTCTTTCAGGCTTAGCTAGGAGATAGCTATCCATAAGATAATCTGCTTCATCAGCTGTTTTTGCAATAAGGAGAGCTTCGCCGTTTTTGTCATATTTTGGTCTGCCTGCTCTGCCTGCCATCTGTTTGTATTCCAGTACTGCTATAGGATAATATCCATATCCTGCTTCATATCGACGATAGTCTTGAATTATGACGGTTCTCGCAGGCAGATTTACCCCGAATGCTAGCGTGGGTGTAGCAGTTAGAGCTTTTATTTTTCCTTCTCTGAATAGATCTTCGACGATTTTTCTATGTGCTCCTGCGAGTCCTGCATGATGGAAGGCTGTGCCGCATCTAACTAAATCTGCGAGATTTTCGCTTAATCGTGTTCTTTCGCTTGCATAGAGTATGTGTTCAGCTTCACGTTCTAAGACTCTTTTCATTGGTTTGCTTAGAGTTTGATTTATATACTCGGCTATTTGTTTAGCTGAACTGGCACTGTTTTTTCGTGTTGATGTAAATACAAGTGCTTGTCCTCCTGTTTTGACGGTATTAAGGACGAGGTTAATAGTAGGGTTACGAGTTTTCTTATCAATTTTTCTTGCATCGCCATCCTTGTATTGGATTTCATCGTTTAGTAGAATGCCTTCTTTGAGTGTGACCGGACGCCATTCTGTCACAATATACTGAGCTTTGAGCCATGATGCAATTTCATCAACATTGTTTATGGTTGCACTTAACGCCAGAGTTTGGATGTCTGGGTTTATTTGCATGAGTCTTGCTAAAACGATTTCAAGTGTTGGTCCTCTCTCTGCTTCGTTTAGTAGATGAACTTCATCTGCGATAACGAGTGTGATGTTATCCATCCATCTTGCTCTGTGTCTTAATAGACTATCAGCTTTTTCATTCGTTGTGACAATGATATCATAGCGTTCTAACCATGGGTCTTTACTGTCATAATCCCCTGTACTGATTCCAACCGTTACGTGTCTACCATCTTTTTTCTGTAATTGTGTATATTTCCTGAATTCATCGTATTTTTCACTAGCTAATGCTCGTAAGGGTGTGAGATAGATGACT
The DNA here is from genome assembly GCA_035297385.1 of Candidatus Sulfotelmatobacter sp. GTDB lineage: Archaea > Thermoproteota > Bathyarchaeia > Bathyarchaeales > Bathycorpusculaceae > UBA11855. The sequence goes on from DATGZD010000055.1 coordinate 30,855, forward strand.
TTACCATTCTGTTCTAAAACATGCTTGAGTCCTGTAAATTCGGCGATAAGTGTTTTTCCACTGGCAGTTGGACTGGCTAAGACAAGATTTTTGTGATCGAGAACTCCTGCGTTTATAGCTTCTTCTTGTGGTGGGTAGAGTTCAGCGATTCCATTACGTAATGTAATTTCTTTAAGTTGCTCAGGGATGGGTAAGTCTATGATTTTCAATATGGTTTGACGCCGTTACTTGTGGTTTTGTTATTCATTTAGAAATGGTGTCTTATAGTGTTAATCGCTTCATACATAGGTTTTGTACATCTATTCTTAGCTGCTACTGAGTAGACTGTGTAATTTTTGGTCTAAAGCATACTTTTCATGACTATTGACTAATTAGAGCTACAAAGCCCTTATTACAAAGGTGACAATTCTACTTGAAACAGTGAAAAAACATGTGTGAATTCAACGTTATACTCGACGGCAAAAGCCAGATTAAAGATATCATCTATGCAAAGTCTGCTAACAACACTGTTACTGTCAAGAATATACTAGGCGAAACAAAAGAATTCAAGAATTGCAGAATCCTAGAAGTGGATGTAAGTTCGGAACGCTTGCTACTGGAATCAGTGAAATCATAAATCTCCTTCATTTCTTGTTTGAGGATAAGAAATACGTACAGAACTTTGGAAGTCTTAGGTCCAGAACACGAGTTTAGCATTGTAAGCAAGGAATTAAAGCCTCTTCCTATAACCGACAAAATCATTAAGGATTACTGTGGAAAAATCATAAACTTCATAGAGCAACCCGATTTCAGTTTTGGCAAAGAACTTCAGTTACACGTAATGGAGCTAAAAGCTAACCAACCCTTTATGTTCCCTCAACAATTCGAAGAAACTATGCAAGGGGGCGTTGTTACGCTTTTGAGTATTCTGAAAAGATATGACGCCTCTCTTCTTGGAACGGGAATGCATCCTTTTCTGAGGTTAGATGAAACTGGGGTTTGGCCTCATCGTCACAAAAAAATCTATGAAGAATATGCCAAGATCTTCAGCATGAAACAGCATGGATGGTTGAACATTCAAAGCTTTCACTTAAATCTTCCATATTCGAATGAAGACGAAGGCGTTGAATTGCATAATCAATTGGCTGGTTTATGTGCTTATTTACCTGCAATTTCTGCATCTTCGCCAATCTATGAAGATAAGATGGGTCCTTATATTGATAATAGATTGTGGTTTTATAAGATTAATCAACTGGAAGTTCCTTCAATCGTTGGAGATGTTGTTCCAGAATATATCGCATCCTTCAAGCAGTACAAGGAAAATATAATTGGTGGATACTCGCGAAACTTAGAGAATGTTGGTGCAGACAAGAGATTGCTTTTCAAGGAGTGGATAAATTCTAGGGGCATAATCTTTAGGTTTGATCGAAATGCCCTTGAAATTCGTGTATTGGATGAGCAAGAATGTATAAAATCGGACGTAGCGCTAAGTTGTTTTATCCGTGCTGCGGTCAGAGGTTTGCTTGAGGAGAATGCTGAGCTCGTATCACATGATATTCTCGTAAGTGATTTTAATTCTATAATTGCGGAAGGACTTAACGCAACAGTCTTGCATCCTGAGGGTAAGACTGCAAGGCAGGTTTGTCAATATTTTTTCAAGTTAGCGTCTGAACATGCTGATGAAAATGAAAAGAAATACCTATGGCTCATTAAAAAAAGAATGGATAACGGTAATTTATCGATGCTTATCAGTGGAAAAGTTTTGCAGAAAGCTCAGAGAACAGATTTTACTGAAGCTATCCGTAGTGTCTATTCAACGCTTATTAACTGCCTCGTTGATAATGAACCATTCCTTTAGATAGCGATGTGAGAGACAGATTCCCATGTCGGGCGATATTGCAAAGAAGAATTGTGATCGTGATGTCTGTTGGACTTGCAGACTTGGTTGCTGCCAAGATGCAAAGCCGCCTTTGACAAAAGAAAGGATGTGGACTATTGGAGAATACCTTAAGAATTTCGGACAGGTTGCAGATAACATCTTTGTCTTTTCAAGGTACTCATTTCCGTCAGTTGATGCTGAGGATTTCTGTGTTTTCTATGACAAAATAACTAAGCTCTGTCAAATTCATGCAGTTAAGCCTGAAACTTGTCGAGCCGGACCAATAACGTTTGACATAAACCGAAACACAAGAAAGGTTGAATGGTTCCTTAAGTCACGTGAATCTTGTCTCTTCGCTGGAAAACTCTTCGATACTCCTGAAAAGTTCAATGAACATCTTGAGGTCGCTAAGAAAGAGTTGACACGATTAATACGTGACCTTGATTCAGAATCGCTGCGTGCGATTCTCGAAAGAGATGAACCTCAGACTTTTAAGATAGGCGAAGATCCTTTACCCAAAGAAGTTTTAATGAAACTTGGTCTTGAATAAAGAATTGTTTCTATAAAAATCCAGCGTCTTTCAGCTTTAGTGCGAGGGCTACATCACCATTGAATTTGATTTTGCCAGTAAAGAATGCTTTTTGAGTGCTGATTTTGTCATTAACAAGGTCTAAGAAATCTGCACTTGTCATTCCAACAGTTAGCTTAGGTGTTGGATGATTACCTTTCGTTACAGTCAGTCTTTGATCTTTAATTTCGACTGTCCAATCGCCACCGTTAGTTCCAGTAAGATTTACTTGAGTAGTGACATTGATGCCTTTAGCTTTTTCAGGCTTGAACCTGTATGGTAGAATTTTAGTGAAGAATTCTTCAGGTGTTTTAGCTTCCATATGAGCACCAAGTTAGGTTGAGTCTGCTTTTTTACTGCATTCTAGGTTTTGAACTTTTCTCACTTTTATCTGAAAAGATCAATAGCTTTTGGTCTCATTAGACTTTTTGCCGAAACATTCTCTGCTGTCTGATAGGTATATCCTCTTATGATAGCAACCGGTATTGCTTCATTTGCTTGGCCTATGACTAATTCTGCGGCAGATGCTAATTCATCCACTACTGCAGTTTGCTTTACGCATAAGACATAACCGAACAAATCTTTCTCGCCCCGTCTATCTCTCGTCGGCTTAATTCCAGCTACACCGATCGCTACATTAATCTCTCCCATTCGCAGTGGTCTGCCGTTAGTATCGGATATTATGACGGCAACTTCGTGACCTGTTAGTTCTTTTATGTCATTTCTAATTTTTCTTGCAGATTCATCAGGATGTTTGGGAAGCAGGATGACATTTTTTTCTCCTGCAACGTTAGATTTGTCAATTCCAGCATTGGCACAGATGACGCCATTTACGTTTTCCGTTATTATACTATTGGGACCTAGACGTACAATTTCTTTTGTTTCCCTAAGTATAATCTCTACTAAGGCTGGGTCTTTTCTTGTTTTTTGCGCTAATTCCTTTGCTTTTTCTGATGGCACTACTGTGCTTAAATTGATTGTTTGTCCTTCAGTCTTTGAAACGATTTTATGGGTTACGACAACGATGTCTTTTTCCAGTAACGGCGTTCCCTGTTTCTCAGCTGTCTTGACAATAAGTTTGCCCAATTCATCTCCTTCACGTATAAGCGGCAAATTCTCGATTGGTATGACTTCAATTATCTTCATAGTCATTCAGCCAAATTGGTGGTATGGTACTGTCAAATGAGCAATCTTAAAGCTTTCCTAACCTTCAGCAATCATTCAAGTCATTTAATTTTGTTCGACATACTTTTCCTGTTTCTGTGCAAGAAAGGCTTATTCTATTTTTTTGGGAAGGCTTAAAACCTATCAACCGCATAAATTATAGTAATAAACTGCTTCTTTACTTGGAGAGCTGTTCGAACTTGGGAATTGAAAAACTTGATCGTATTTTCAACCCAAAACGAATAGCGGTTGTGGGCGCTAGCGAAAGGGAAGGCTCAATTGGCACTAAAATCCTGCAAAACCTCACTACTGCAGGGTATTCTGGTAAGGTTTTCCCAGTCAATCCGAATAGGACAATTGTTCAAGGTTTGATCGCTTATCGTAGCGTACATGATTTGCCTGAGATAGTTGATTTGGCAGTAGTTGCGACACCTGCAATTACTGTTCCATCTATAGTGGAGGAGTGTGGATTATTAGGGGTTGCTGGTGTTATCATAGTTTCAGCAGGTTTTAGGGAAATTGATGGATGTGGTAGCGACCTTCAGCGTCAAATAATTGAACACCAGAAAAAATATGGATTACGTATTGTTGGGCCAGGCAGTTTCGGAATCATACGACCGAAAGTAAACTTATACGCAACCTTTGCTGAAAAACGAGCGATCAGAGGAAAAATCGCATTTATCTCTCAGAGTGCGGCTCTCTGTGCTTCAGCATTAGATTGGGCTTGGGATAATCAGGTTGGTTTCAGTGCCATCGTTTCTACAGGTTCAATGCTTGATGTAGATATGGCTGACCTCATCGATTTCTTTGGACTCGATTCGCAGACGCAAAGCATAATGCTCTATGTAGAATCCTTGAAGAATCCCAGGAAATTCGTGAGCGCTGCAAGGGAACTCGCAAGAGATAAACCCATCATAGTGGTGAAGGCAGGACGTTTCCGGGAAAGCAGAGAAGCCGCCCTTTCACACAGTGGCGCATTAGCTGGGGAAGACGCCATATATGATGCAGCTTTTAAAAGAGCTGGAATTGTACGTGTTGAGGGAATAACTGAGCTCTTTCATTGCACTGAAGCCCTTACTACCCAACCAAACCCTTCAGGAACCCACTTGTGCTTCGTAACGAATGCCGGTGCACCCGCAATAATAGCTGCCGATACCTTAATTGCGCGAGGAGGAAAGCTTGCTCAGTTAACTAGACAGACTATCGAAGCTTTGAAGACTGTTTTGCCGCCATATTGTGGAGTTACTAACCCTGTTGATATTTATGAAGAAGCAACGACAGACCGATTTCAAACTACAATTGAGATTTGTTTGAAAGATTCTAACAGCGATGGCTTCTTGGTCATATATACTCCCCAGGGCGCAACGGATCCAGTTTCTTTGTCGCAGATAATTGTTGAATTGGCTAAGCAGAGTCAAAAACCGGTTCTTGCTTGCATAATGAGCCAAGATGAACGTTGTAGAGAAGCTAGAAGGATACTACATCGAGCTGGTATACCCGCGTTTATGTCTCCTGAGGATGCAATTTTGGCTTTCCTAAACATGAATTGTTACACGCAGAACCTTGAATTATTGTATCAGACTCCTCATGAAGTGCCTCTTGGTCAGACTCGCATCGCTTTTTTTAGAGGTATTCTCAGGCGAGGGTTCTGTGAAGGAAGAGTTGTCCTAAACTTACCGGAGTCACTGCGATTCCTTGAGGAATATGGTATTCCAACTGTCAAGACTGTTGTCGCTAAGACTGTGGATGAAGCAGTTGCTGTGTCTTCTGAAATTGGTTATCCTGTCGTTTTGAAAATGCTTTCACCGCAGGTTGTTCATAAATCTCAAATGCAAGGCGTAGTGCTCGATGTCTGCTCTGAATCAGAAGTTAGAGTCTGTTTTGAAGACCTTGCAAATAGGGCAAAAAACTGTAGTGATACTTTGGAGTTTCAGGGAGTTGCTATTCAACCGATGGTGCGCAAGAAAAGCTGGGAGTTGTTAATAGGCTCAAAGACTGATGCTCAGTTTGGTCATGTAATTCTCTTTGGTGCGGGAGGAATTGCCACAGAATTTCTTAATGACATGAACATTGGTTTTCCACCATTAAATCAAGTGCTTGCCAGACGGTTAATTGAAGAAACAAATATTTTCAAACAAGCTTCAAATTCTTCTCAAACTTTTAATGCGAAATTAATTGAAGAGATTTTAGTGAAGTTTTCACAGCTTGTCTCTGATTTTCCAGAGATAGCCTCGATTGATATAAACCCCCTAATCGCCTGCGGAGATAGTGCTGTAGCAGTGGACGCTCGCATAGTTTTAGATAGTGATAGGTTTATGCATGAAGTCGCAGAATATCGTGAGAATTCATTGATAGCTGCCTATCCAAAAAAGTATGTTGCTAATCGAACTTTGCCAAACGGCGCAGAAGTCCTTTTCCGTCCTATAAAAGCTGAGGATGAAACAGGTTTTAATGAGTTGATTAAATCTCTGTCTGCAGAATCGATGCGTTTCAGATTTTTTAGTGTGATAAAGGATATGCCTCATGAAAGATTAGCAAGATATTGTAACCTCGATTACGATAGGCAAATTGCAATAGTGGCTGAGCTTCTAAACAGCAAGCAAATTATAGGTGCTTGCAGGGTCATAGCTGAGCCTGATGGAAAAAATGGCGAGTTTGCAGTTCTAGTTGCCGATCAATGGCAACGTTTAGGGCTTGGAATGAAATTGATGAGTTATGTCATTAATGCAGCTAAGGATATGGGGTTAGAGAAGATATTTGCCTATGTTCTTACTGATAATTATAAAATGATTAAGTTAAGTGAAAAGAATGGGTTTAAAATAGAAAAGTTGGATGAAGAGACAGTCAAAGCGTCTCTTATTTTGTCTTAAGGTTATTTTCCAGTTATTTGTTCCTGAATTTTTGTAGTTTCTGCAGCATCTCTTTGTCCCCTTCAGCGTCACCAGCACATGTTGCGATTATCCCATCAACGAGACCGTCTAATCTTGCTGCTTTTTCTTCTACAGTATCCATGGTTGCTGCAGTTGGCCATCCGATCATCTTCACAGTTTCTACATTCTTTGGTGTTCCTACTAGGAAGTAAGCGTAGATTGGTTTGTTCATCTTCTTGCATTCTTTCGCTACTTGTTCAAGTATTGGAAAGCTCTTGTCCTCAAGTCGCATGAAATAGATGAAGTCCCATGCACCCTTCGCACGTTCAATTGTTTCTTCTACTGATCGTCTTGCCGTAAGGAGGCAGCCTAACTTTAGGGTTTTTAGCTTTACGTTAGTACGGAGCCAATCTCGGGCTGCTTCTGAGGATGGGAGCATCTTTATGGGCTCACCGAACTTTGGAACATCACCCATTGTAACAGCTAAGCCATCAACACCCATAACGTCTGCAGCTAATGCTAATCCTCCAACTTCAACGGGTCCTTTGTAATGTAGTATGAATATAGGAACGATCTCTTTCTCAGGATACTTTGATTTGAGTACACAAGATACAGCAGTGCCGCTTGGAGCAGGAAAGCCTGCAGCACTATCAGTGACATTCCATCCATCAACTAAGTCCTTGATTTCCTCAGCTAGTTTCAGAAATTTGCGTGTTGGAACAAACTCATTTAATATTTTCATTGGAATTCCTCGGGTCTAAGAGAAGAATGGTTTTGATTAAAAAGCCTTTTGATAATTTACGTATTCACCCATTCTGTATTTGTTAACTTCTCTTTGCTAAGTTAGGTCAGATTTTTAAGCATCTTAATAATGTCAACTGTGACTGTGAATATTGTGGACATATTCGCTATTATACCTGTCAAGGACTTCAACGTTTCAAAGAAGCGTCTTTCTTCAGTACTAAATCCAGAACAACGAAATGCCTTAACCGCTGCTATGTTGGAAGATGTTCTTACAGCAGTGAAAGCTTCCATTATTAAACAAGTGTTAGTTGTAAGCCCAGATCCGACTGCACAAAAGATTGCAGATAAATTTAAGTTTGCATTTCTTTCTCCAAAAGATACTGATTTGAATCCTTCATTGAATGAAGCAATCGAATGGTGCATACAAAGAGAAGCAGATGCTGTTCTGATCTTGCCCGCTGATATTCCTTTAGTATTACAGCAGGATATAGACAGGTTAGTTGAATTAGGTTCTGAAAAATCAACTATCGTTTTATCTCCTTCTATGAATGGTGGCACAAATGCCCTATTACTAAATCCTGCTTCTGTAGTTCCAGTCTGTTTTGGACCAGGCAGTTTCTTTGAACATATAAAGGAAGCGATCATTGGAAAAATCGAGGTTCGCTTCTACTATTCAAGAGAGATTGCATTAGATATAGACTCAGAAGAAGATTTAAACAAATTATCTGAGCTTAAGAGCCTATTCAGATACAAACAAGTCTTTAAACAAATTGATTCTCTTAGAAAAAGAAACGAATAAACAAGAAGTATTTCTTGAAATCGTAAACATGAAAATTGAAGAATTAAATCATAGCATCATTTGTTTGTTAAACATTATGGCATTTATTCTGTCTTTCCTTCAAATTCAACTTTTACTGATGTTGGTTCCTTGAAAATGTATAATACTGGACAGTTTGCTTCTGTTCTTCTCCAAGCCGCTTCCAATAATTCTTTTCTAGCATCCGATGTGGCATTCACTTTCATAGTAACGTTACTTACCATTGGTACATCAGGTGATTTATCAGCTTCGGCGGTTACTTCCACTTGCTTCAGTTTAATATTACTTTTTTTGCATACATCAGCAAATATTGTTACTCCACAATCAGCTAATGCCATTAAACTTAGTTCTAATGCTGTTGGTCCACAGTCTGTTCCACCTGCAGCAGTAGACAAATCACATTCTACACTATGGTTTCTTTGATTATCAACTCTTGAATGAACATTTTCTATCCAAGTTGCTTTAGCTTTAATTTTTGGCATTAAAATCACCTCTCAAAAAGTATTTAACAATTTTAGTGTGGATGGTGATGTTCTTGTGTATGTTCGCATCCACCTGCTAACTCTTTTAGTTTACCATCTTTAAAATTTGTCATTACATCCTTAACTGTGTCGCCTTCTGCTCTTAATGCTGTAATTCCTGCATTTTGAAAACTATGTAATCCGTTAGGACCCATATTATAAGCTACTATAACATCTGGTTTTAGCGTCAGCAGGTTTTCATGTGGATGTCCCCTGCCACTCATATGTTCACCTGTATTTACGACTGTTTTAGTACTGACAACTTGTTCATTTTCATCTAATTCAATAATTGTAAAATAGGGTGCTCTGCCAAATTGTTGAGCTAATGTTGACTCTAAACCATTTTCGTTATCTGCAGGTACAATTATCTTTTTTGTCATTTACGCTAAACCATACCGTGTTTAGAGGATACTCACATTGTTTTAAGGCTATGTGATTGTGCGAACACAATAACAGTGAAGAAACCGACCTAGCTTAATGATAGAATTTCTTATTACTTACTATTCTTCTTAAGAAGAACAAAGCTTCTAATTGAAACTGAATTTAGATCTGTTAAACCAAGGTTAAGTTGCTAAATTTAGTTCCTTGGTGACTTTCTCTTTTTTCTTATGGGTTATCTCTGTGTCAAATTCAGAGTTGATTGATGTCAACCTTAACGTTAATTCCTTGTCTTACACTTTGAGTTACTGTACAATAATTCTCGAAAATCGCTAAGCATCGTGGAATTTTCAGCTTATCTTCATCAGCCACTTCTAATTGAATTTTAACATTTAATCCAGTTACTCTAAGATAACCTTCTTTATTTCTTTCTATGCTCGCTGCAACACTTGTATCTAGTTTCTTGATGCTAACCCTTGCTTTCTTTAGACAATATATTAGACTAGAACTTAGGCAGTGCCCAACCGCAGTTGATAGCAATCTTGAAGGATTTGGACCTACTCCATCTCCGATTGGCTTCATTTCATCAACTAGAAGAATTGGAAGATCTTCATCAAATTTGACTCTAAATTTGTAACCTTCAATAAGTTCCAACTTTGTCAAAACTGGCTCAGACAATGTGAACCTCTCCAAAGATTTATTCAATCCTTAATTTATTATGTATCTCTTATATGATTTGACTGCTAGGAAAAGATTTACTGTGCAATAGAAGAACACGGTAAAATCAAAGATGAATACTAAGAACCATAAACATTAAGCCAGAAGAATTAGACAGAATTTGCTTTTTTCAGGCGTTGAGAGTTAGTGGGCTTTCAGAGTGTAAAGTCTATTTGACAAGATGGCAAAAAGGAGAATAAAAAGGCATTAACTTAAGTTTGGATCATTAGTCTACCCCAATGCAGTGCTCGTAATAGCGGAAGATATGCTGATAGTGTATATGGTCAGACTTGGGCAATATGTGCATCGTTGAAATGCAGGATATATGTCATAATCGAGAAGGAAAGGTAAATTAGTCTTAAGAATAGAAGTAGTTTCACGTGTTGTGTATTATTATGAAAATTGCTGTTTCTGGTAAAGGCGGCGTTGGTAAAACCCTTGTTGCCGGCGGTTTGGCATCAGGCTTTGCGGCAAGAGGGTTAAAGACGATGGCAATTGATGCGGATTCTTCACCTAATTTAGCTTTAACTTTGGGTTTATCTGCAGAAGAGGCACGTAAGATCGTACCGATCTCTGAGAATAAGGAACTAGTTGAGTCTAAAACAAGCACTGGTTACTCTGGGGTTTATCGTTTATCCTTTACAGTAGATGACATCGTCCGTGATTATGCAGTCAATACCCCATTAAATGTTAGTTTAATTGTTATGGGCACTGTTAAAGCGATGGAATCAGGATGCATGTGTGCACCGAACTCTGTTATTCGTGCCATGCTCCGACATCTAATTGTAGAACGTGATGAAGCCGTTGTTCTGGATTTAGAAGCAGGTGTTGAGCATATTGGTAGAGGCACAGCACGACAAGTTGATGCTTTGCTGATCGTAGCCGATTCAAATCTAAAATCATTAGAAATAGCTAAGCACATCTATGATTTAGCTTCAAAAGCGGGTATGCAACATCTTTTCTTGATTGGAAATCGAGTTATGAATCCAACGCAAGAAGAAGCCATCAGAAATTTTGCTCAAATAAATGAGTTACCTGTTTTAGCAACTATCCCATTCGACACTAAGATAACTGAAGCAGATATGCTCGGCGAAACTCCTCTAAAACATAGAAATACTACGGCAGTTCAAGCCATAGACAATATATCTGAGCTTTTACTTAAGAAACAATTCTAAGTTAGGGGATTATAGATGAAGACTCTTGTTACGATTGGTCGTGGAGGAACAGGAAAATCAAGCTTTACTGCGTTAATGGCAAAATGCTTTATTGAAAAGAATAACGGTCCTCTTCTGCTTGTAGATGCTGATCCAGATCAGAATTTAGCCGAGATGCTAGGCATCGATTTGAAGGAAGTTGGCAAATCGACTATTGCCGATTTATTGGTTAGTACATTCATAGAGCAGGGTGGAACTACGGTTGGAGTTCCCCCTAGTGAACGTATTGAGAGCAAGATCTGGTCTAATGGATTGTATGAAAGTGAAAATTTTGATTTTCTAGCTGTTGGTACAAAATGGGTTGAAGGTTGCTACTGTATGCCAAATACTGCTTTGAAGGCTGCTCTGGAATCATTAACCAAGAATTATGAATACGTCTTGGTTGATTCACCTGCTGGATTAGAGAATCTAAATAGACGCATCACGTCAAAAGTAACTGATGTTTTTGATATTTTGGATCATTCTAAAAAATCCATGGATCATGTCTTGAGGGCAAACCGTATCGCAAAAGAGGTTCAGATGGAATTTGATAACTTCTATCTTGTTGGTGGTTACCGTTTTCCTGCAGAACTTGGGATGCATGCTCAAGCTCAGTTAAAATTCAAATATTTGGGAAAGATTGTTGCTGATGAACAGTTAGATGAGTTTGTCCTTGAGGGTGAGTCTCTCTTGAGCTTACCTTCAGATAATCAGGCTTACTTATCAGTTAAAGCTATAATGATGGCTGCTGGCTATTTATAGCAATTTTTTCGTATGTCTTAAAGAAGCTTACATTTATCTCAATTCACCATTACTTTTGTCTGCGAAACTTGGAAAAGTTTAAAAAGATTGTAATACGTGATAGGGTAACCCTTTACAGAGGTTGGATTGTGACAACTAAAAATGTTCATGTTAAAATTGGTGAAATGAGGACCACAGCTGGTCAAATAAAAAACCTTGAAGTCTCTATAGGCAGAGTTGTTGACGACTCTTGGAATGAACCTATGGGACCAACACCGAAGCCAGGATTAGCTACTCTACGAAATTGGGATATGAAGCTACTTACTAAATACAAGCCTTTCTATATGCCCGCTTGTGATCTATGCTGTCTCTGCACTTACGGTAAGTGTGACCTAACAGCTGGAAAACGAGGCGCTTGTGGGCTAGACATGGCAGCGCAATCTTCACGTATTGTATTGCTAGCCTGTTGTATCGGAGCAGCAACGCATACTGCCCACGCTCGTCATATGCTTCATCATCTTATCGAGAAATATGGTAGTAGATATCCGCTAGATGTTGGAGGCTTAAACATTAAAGTTGAAGCTCCAGTTACACGCTTGGTTACAGGTATCAGACCTCAAACTATTGGTGATTTGGAAGAAGTCTTGGAATACGCTGAAGAACAAATTACTCAAGCTGTTGCAGTAGCCCACACTGGTCAAGAAGGTAATAATTTGGACTTTGAATCAAAAGCTTTCCATGTTGGCATGATTGACCACGTTGGTATGGAAGTTGGCGATATAATTCAAGTTTCCACATTAGGCATGCCTAAAGCTGAACCTGAAGCACCACTTGTATCATTAGGTATTGGCTCAGTTGATACAAGTAAACCAGTCATTATGTGTATCGGACACAATGTCATTCCTTCCGTAGGAATTATAGACTATGCAAAAGACAATAAGCTTGATGACAAAATTGAAGTCGTTGGCCTATGCTGCACCGCCCATGATATTACTAGGTACTATAACCGAGGGAGAATTGTAGGACCGATCAGTTGGCAATTACGCTTCATACGTGGTGGATTTGCAGACGTCGTTGTCCTCGATGAGCAGTGTGTTCGAACAGATGCATTTGATGAAGCACGAAAAGTCCACGCACCTGTGATCGCAGCATCAGCGAAAAACTGTATGGGCTTTAAAGACCGCACTAATGATGATGCAGAAACGATTGTCGCAGATCTAGTCAGTGGCAAAGTCCCTGGCGTCTTAATTCTTGATCCAGAACTAGTGGGTGAAGTGGCTGTCAGAGTTGCCCAACAAGTTGCTCCAATTCGTAAGAAACTTAAAAATCTGCCAAGCTTGGATGAACTTATTAAAGAAGCAAAGAACTGCAGACAATGTAATATGTGCCAGAGAAGTTGTCCACAAGACCTAAAACTTCCTCAAGCTATCAAAGCAGCAGCGGGAGGAGACATATCTCAACTCACTGACCTATACGAGTATTGCATTGGATGCGGACGATGTGAAGAAGCTTGTCCACAGAAACTTATGGTTCACAGCATGATAGTGAAGGCTGGCGAGAAATTTATGCTCGAAGAGAGCAACTTCTGTCGTGCAGGACGAGGAGCAGTACAAGATGTTGAAATTCGCAATGTTGGTAGCCCAATTGTACTTGGTGAGATTCCAGGTATCGTAGCAGTTGTGGGTTGCAGCAACTACCCACATGGCGGAAAAGATGTTTACGATATATGCAGAGAGTTCGCGCTTAGACGATACATAGTCGTGCTTTCAGGATGCTCTGCAATGTCTGCTGGCAGCTATCGAAATGAGGAAGGAAAAACACTATATGAAGAATTTCCAGGAGAATTCGCAGCTGGCGGAGTCCTCAACGTCGGTTCATGTGTCGCCAATAGTCATATCGCAGGCGCAGCCATAAAAGTTGCAAATATCTTCGCAAAACGATCACTCAGAGGGAACTATGAGGAGATTGCCGACTATATACACAATCGACTCGGCGCTGTTGGTTTAGCATGGGGCGCATATTCGCAGAAAGCAGCAGCTATAGCTTCCGGTTTCTGGCGGTTAGGTATACCCGTCTTGGTTGGTCCACATGGTAGTAAATATCGACGTATGCTACTGGGTAGAGAAGATAAACCTGAGAATTGGGAAGTTCTTGACGCACGTACAGGTAACACAGTAAATGTTGGTCCCGCACCTGAACATTTGTTCCAGACAGTTGAAACACCACAGGAATGTATGGTTGCAATAGCTAAGCTCTGCATCCGACCTAATGATACATGGAAAGGCCGCAGCATAAAACTCAGCCACTATGTAGATTTACACAAACGCCATTACGGATGTATGCCAAAAGACCTACCTCTATTCGTGAGAACGATGGCTGATGTACCGATGACGATGAAAGATGAGTTTACGAAGATACTGGAAGCAAACAACTGGAAAGAAACAGTTATACCTGATCCGACTTTGCTTACGAGAATGGTACGAAAAATGAAGGAGTGATGATCAGAATGTCTTGTGAACCATGGCAATGTGCAGAAGTATCTGCCACAAAGAAAGCTAACGCTATTCAAAAACCTGAGGTAGCAGTTGCAATGATAAAGAAAGCTCAACGCCCAATTCTTATTGTAGGTAGTAACGCTACTGAAAGATGGATGGAGGGCAAGCAACTCATCGATTATCTTATAGATTTCGCAAAAGCATCTAAAATCCCAGTAGTTGCAACAGCTCATATGGTTAGCGAATTTCTCAAACGTGGCTATGAGCCAGCGGACTTTATGAGTGCAATGGATATCGGTAACCGTCTTGTTGACCCAGAATGGCAAGGCTTAGATGGCAAAGGACATCCAGATTTAGTCTTGATCGTCGGCATACCATTCTATATGCAAGGGCTTATTCTATCAGGGTTGATGCATTTTGCGCCTGACTTGAAAACCATTACTCTTGACAATATGTATCATCCACATGCAAGCTGGTCTTTCCCCAACGCGTCGTTGGAAGAGTGGGCTAGCAATCTCAAAGTCATGACTTCAAAATTTGAAGGAGGACAATAAGAAAAATGTCAATGTTTAAAGATATACCCGTAGACGTTGGCGTTATCTACGAAGGCGAACGTATACGCAGAAATGATATGCAAGTAGAACTTGGCGGTCCAACTGCGAAACAAAAATTTGAGCTCGCCAAGGTCAAACCCCTTGATGAAGTAGAAGACGGAAAAATAACGATAATTGGACCCGACATCAAAGACATGAAAGAAGGCGGCGTCTATCCACTCGGAATCCTTGTTGAAGCAGCAGGCAAGAACATCGACCAAGGGCTGGAAGGTGTAATTGAAAGACGAATCCACGGCTACCTAAACTATATTGAAGGTTTCATGCACCTCAACCAACGCTATGACATCTGGATACGCTTAGGCAAGAAATCCTTCCAAAAAGGCTTGAACAGCTTTGAATACATCGGCAAAGTATTAGTCAGATTATTCAAGAGCGAACTACCAATCATCGAAAAAGTACAAGTAACATTCATCACTGATCCAGCAAAACTCGCTGAAATGTATCCTGAAGCCATACAAGCATATGAATCCAGAGATGCAAAAGCCAGAGGTCTAAAAGATGAAGATGTAGACAAATTCTATGGTTGCGTACTCTGCCAATCATTCGCACCAAGCCATGTATGTGTAATCACACCTCAACGCTACAGCAATTGTGGCGCGATCAGTTGGTTCGACGGAAGAGCATCTGCACAGATTGATCCAAAAGGTCCAGTCTTCGCAATTGAACGTGGAGAACTCGTAAATGCAGAGAAAGGTGAATTCTCAGGCGTTAACGAGACTGTCAAGAAAAGAACGTTAGGCGAGGTTAACAAGGTTTGGATGTACACCGCATTTGACCATCCACATACCTCATGTGGATGCTTCGAAGCAGTCGCATTCTATATTCCAGAAGTCGATGGCTTCGGTATTGTCAACCGCAGCTTCAAAGGAGTGACAGTTAACGGATTACCATTCTCAACATTGGCAGATTCCACTGCTGGCGGACGACAAGTCGATGGCTTCCACGGAATGTCAATTGAGTATATGCGTTCCCAGAAATTCCTCTCAGCAGATGGCGGATGGAACCGAGTAGTCTGGCTACCCAAAGAAATCAAAGAACGTGTAAAAGACTTCATTCCCAAAGACGTCGTTGACAAAATAGCAACTGAAGAAAACGCACAGAACATTGATGCATTAAAAGCATTCCTGAAAGAGAAGGGTCATCCAATTGTTGCGTCGTGGGCAAAAGAAGAAGCATCCGTAGCTGAAGAAGCAGCACCAACAGAAACTAAGCCCACAGAAGGCGAGATGATACAAGTAGCTACTGCATCATCATTACCAATTATGGCTGGCGGCTTCAAGATCATCCTACAAGACGCTAAGATCTACGCTAAGAAAGTCATCATCCGCTCAGCAGAAAACAAGAAAAGCTAAAAGGTGAAACTCCTTGACAGCCAAGAAGAAGGAAGAAACGGCATTGGGCTTAAGCCTAAGCCCTGACCTTCTTGAACTATTATCAAAATTTCAAGAAATTGAACTCGAAGACTTCGAATTAGACGTTAAGAACTTAGAGCTTCAATTAGGCTCTGGCGGCGCTATTATGCCCCGCATGGTTCTACCTCAACCTCAAGCTAAAGCCATACCTGGAGCAAAAGGTGGCAAGCCAACAGAATTACTTTCAGCAACCTTTGTCCCTCCCGTTGAAACCTATTCAGGCAAGATCGCTGAAGTAAAACTCGGTGCAACTCGTGGTGAAGGCGGTACAAGAGGAAGATCAATAATAATCGGCGGCGAAACATCTCCAGCATTCTATTCATTTGAGCGTCCGATGATCCATCCACCTGTCGTTACGTTAGATGTTTTTGACATGGAAGTACCACTAAGTAAAGCTGTAAAAATGCATGTTAAAGATGTTGTAGGTGATCCTGCAGCATGGGCAAAGCTGGCAGTGGAGAAATTTGGCGCAGATATGGTTACAGTCCACCTAATCAGCATTGACCCACTATTGAAGAATGCTTCACCTAAAGATGCATGCAAAACTGTAGAAAAAGTATTGCAGGCGGTCGATGTGCCATTGGTTATCGGTGGTTGTGGTGATCCTGTAAAGGATGCTGATGTGTTTGCTGAAATTACCGAGACATTTGCAGGCGAACGGTTCCTTATAAGCTCAATAACACGAGATATGGATGTAGAACGCTGCGCAAAATTCGTAAAGAAGAACGGTCACGTAGCGTTGTCGTTTACTCCAATGGATTTGAACCTTGCTCGAGAATTAAACCGTAGACTCTATGATTTCATGGATAAATCAGACATTGTAATGGATTTGACAACAGCAGCCTTAGGCTATGGCTTGGACTATGCATTTACAAACATGGAACGCGCTAGAATGGGTGGCTTAATGGGAGATGTTGAGCTCGCACATCCAATGAGTTCGGGCACAACCAACGCATGGGCTGCACGTGAAGCGTGGCTTAAAATGTCTGCTGAATGGGAACCACGCGAATTACGAGGTCCATTGTGGGAAGTAACGACAGCGTTAACGTTAGCACTCGCTGGAGTAGACTTATTCATGATGATGCATCCTGCAGCAGTAAAGACACTAAAAGATGTAACTGCAAAGCTTGTAAGCGGCAATAAAGCTGATGCATGTAAGTTTCTGGATTGGCTCACAGTAAAATAGGTTAGGTGAATGAGTATGAGTGAGAAGAAAGCTAAAGCTGGAATAAAAGAGCTAAGCCCTATAGATGTTTACAAACTTCTTCCTAAAACCAATTGCAAAGAATGTGGCGTAGAGAATTGCATGGCTTTTGCCACAAAAATTGTCAACCGTGAAGTCACTCTTGACCAATGCAAACCGTTACTGAAAAAAGAGAATGAGAAAGCCTACAAACAACTAAAAGAAATGCTAAAACCTGCAGTAAAAGAAGTCATCGTTGGTGTCGGCGATAAAGCTGTTAAACTCGGTGGCAAATTGGTTATGTTCCGTCATGAATTCACGTACACTAATCCTACTGCCATTGCAATTGACGTGACAGATGAGATGCCTGAAGCACAAATGCTTGAACGTGTTAAAAAGACTGAAAACTTCAACTACGAATACATCGGCTACACATTAAAGTTGAATATGATTGCAGTTCGTTCTACATCAAACGATCCAGACAAATTCAAAGCAACAGTGAAAAAGGTCGCAGAAAACACAGGTTTACCATTAATTCTGTGCTCATTAAATTCTAATGTGCTTGAGGCTGGGTTAATGGCTGCTCCAAACGCAAAACCACTCTTGTACGCTGCTACCATGGATAACTGGAAAGAAATGGCAGAACTTGCTTTGATGTATCATTGTCCACTCGTCGTCTCTGCGCCTAATGACATGAGCTTGCTAGTTTCTCTTGCAAAAACTTTGATGGCATATGGAGTTGAAGACTTAGTACTTGATCCTGGCACTTTCACAAATGATGGTTTAGCTGACACACTAAACAATTTCACCATGCTACGCAGAGCTGCAACAAAAGAGGGCGAAGAACTGGCTGGATTTCCACTACTTGGCATCCCAATGGTTGCATGGTCAGATCGTGGTGAATCAGCAGATGAAATCGTAAAATGGCGAGAAGCATGGCTAGCAGGTATGCTAATTGTACGCTATGCCGACGTGTTAATCATGCATGAGACCGATGGTTGGGCATTATTGCCAAATACAGTGTTGCGACAAAACATTTACACTGATCCAAGAAAACCCGTAGCGGTGGAACCAGGTCTGAAAATATTCGGCACTCCAGATGAGAATTCACCTGTATTCTTCACGACAAACTTTGCATTAACCTACTATACTGTGGCTTCAGATATTGAAAGCAACAAGATGAACGCCTATGTTCTTGTTGTGGATACTGAAGGCTCAGCAGTGGATAGTGGTGTTGCAGGACGAAAGTTAACGGCAGATAAAGTTGCTGAAGCATTGAAAGCATCAGGTTTAGAGAAAAAAGTCAAACACAAAACAGTAATCATCCCGGGCAAAGCATCACGGATTAGCGGCGAAATCGAGGAAGCGAGTGGTTGGAAAGTAATGGTTGGACCACGCGACAGCAGTGAAATTCCAAAATACATAATCGATAAATGGCAACCCTAATTCTCTTTTTTGTTTTTTTGTTTTTTTGTATCTTAAGTTGCTGGTAATACGCTAAACTATCTCGCTATTGAATAGACTTCTGTATCTTTATTGAATCATCATATTTTTTTTCTTCTGGCTCAAGATATAAAAGCAGATTTCATCTGATAATAACAATATGAAGAAGTGGCTAATTGCAGTCGCTTGTATACTTGCTATCTCCAGTCTTCTTGTAGTGTCATTATTACTGCAATCATCGCCGTCTACCTTAGCTTCAATCCCTAAGAAAGTAGCGCAGCCTACAACCCAAAACAGTTCACAGCCAACCTTTCCGACGATTTCGACGCCGGCTCTTCAAAACGCAACGCCAAGCATAGTGGCACCTCTGCCTTTTCAAAATACATTTACTAATACTTCCACAAACCCCCAACAACCTAGCTTCCGTACGATACCATCAAATAATAAACACGTCGGTCGCACATTACAAGAGGCAGTCGGAAATGCAACCGTTTACTTAGCAGAGACACAAGAACCCTACGGATTGCTGATGATTAACGTACTATACCGAAGTTTTGGTATAACACAGTTTGCTGATTCACTGCAACGCTATGATCAACTACTATCCCAGAATCCTGATAATGCACCAATACTACGAATATTTCGTCGCATTGCCGACTACAAAAATGAATTACAGCCAACAGATTTTAGCGCTGTAACAGCTGAAGTCGATAAGATTACTGTTCCCGCCCTGTACTCTGACAAAGTGCGCTTACCAGAGGACTTCCAATCAAAACTCAATGACGCAGCCAATAGTGGCGGTTACTTATT
>DATGZD010000056.1:0-10637 GCA_035297385.1 Candidatus Sulfotelmatobacter sp.
GAATGTAAATGGTAAAGTAATCCTGTATGCAGATATTGAAACACAGTCGATTAGACGGGCTATAGAAATTACTACTTATCGAAGAAAATTCCAGACGCGGTTTAACGAACAACATAGTATAACACCCAAAACTATCATTAAGAGTGTTTCTCTCAAGCAAGGCACAATCAAAGGTGTTAAGCATTTAGCAAAAGCGGATGTGCAGAAACAAATAATTGAGCTTGATGCAAAGATGCGAGAAGCTGCAGAAAGACTGGATTTTGAGAAAGCTATCGAATTAAGGGACAGAATTGAAGAGTTGCAAGAAGCCTTAACGATGAAAGAAATAGGAAAACTTGATAGAAAGGATTAAGATTAAGAAAAGAAGCTTAAAAGTAAAAGTTCAGACAAACTCGATTTCAGCTGAACTATGGGGAGAAAGAACAGTTAGGTAAAGTATCATGCGAGATAGCATTTATGTTAAAGGTGCCAGAGAGCACAACTTAAAAAACATCGACGTAGAGTTACCACGCAATAAGTTAATTGTAATTACAGGTTTATCAGGCTCAGGAAAATCAACCTTAGCCTTTGATACAATTTATGCTGAAGGACAAAGAAGATATGTAGAAAGTCTTTCTGCATACGCACGACAATTCTTAGGCTTAATGGATAAACCTGACGTCGACTCCATCGAAGGATTATCACCTGCCATCTCGATTGAACAAAAAAGCACGAGTAAAAATCCACGTTCAACAGTTGGAACAGTCACAGAAATTTATGATTATCTTCGTTTACTCTATGCACGTATCGGTACACACCATTGCCCAAAGTGCAACAGCACAATTAGGCCTCAAAGTCCAGAAAATATAACAAGCCTAATCATGTCGGAGAAAGGTAAAACAAAGGTGTTTCTTGCTCCAATAATTAGAGGAATGAAAGGAACACACGAGCAAATTTTTGATGACCTCAAAAAACAAGGTTTCACGAAGATTCGCGTTGACCAAAAAATCTATGATTCAGAAACGGTTAAAGAAGAAGTCACATTACTGCGCTACGAAAAACATTGGATTGAAGCCGTTATAGATACAGTTGAAATCATAGATGAAGAACATTCCAGAATCTCGGAAGCAGTAGAACAAGCCCTACAAGTCGGCAAAGGAACGATGCTGACTATTAATGCAGAAAGTACGGATGCTAGTAAAAAGAAAGAGCTTGAACGGTTCGAAGATGAAACAATGTTTAGCACGTTTGGTGCATGTCCTAATCATCCAGAAATTGTATTTGAAAGTTTAGAACCACGTATGTTTTCATTCAATAGCCCATTTGGTGCTTGTCAAACCTGCCATGGCTTAGGTGAGATTACTGAAGTTTCTGCAGATCTTGTTATTCCAGATAAGAACAAATCTATTATGGATGGAGCCTTAGCTGTCTATGGCAGAATGGACTTAAGCTGGCGAGCCCAACAACTTGCAATTGTTGGCAAGAAGCATGGCTTCGACGTTTTTACTCCAATAAAGAATTTTTCAGAAAAACAACTCAAAGTACTCCTATACGGCGACAAGGAACCAATCAACGGCAACTGGTCAAACGGCGCAAATATGTGGATGCGTGATGGGTGGGAAGGCATCATCCCACAGACCACACGACTTTATAGGCAAACAGAGAGTGAATGGCGAAAAGAAGATATTGAAAAATTCATGAAATCCACTCCCTGCAACGCATGTAATGGCAAACGACTACAACCCGTCGTGCTAGCAGTCAGAATTTTAGACAAAAGCATCATAGATGTAACAGACCTTTCGATTGACCAAGCTGTAGATTTCTTTGCTAAATTACCCTCACAATTAAATGAGAAAGAATTGATGATTGCCAAACAAGTACTCAAAGAAATAAATGAACGCTTAGGTTTTCTAAAGAACGTTGGACTTGGCTACTTATCACTATCTAGAGCTGCAAGAACGCTTTCAGGTGGTGAAGCACAACGAATTCGCTTAGCAACACAGATTGGCAGCAATTTAATGGGTGTTCTATACATTTTGGATGAACCAAGCATCGGCTTACATCAACGAGATAATGCAAAACTGATCAGCACATTACATCGACTTCGAGATTTAGGAAACACACTCGTCGTCGTTGAACATGACGAAGATACTATCAGAAACGCGGATTATGTTGTTGACATGGGTCCAGGAGCAGGAATACACGGCGGTCACATAGTTTGCGAGGGTACACCAGAGGAAGTAGCAAACAACAAGAAGAGTCTAACTGGCAAATACTTATCGGGCGAACTAAAGATTGATGTGCCAACTGAACGAAGAAAACCTGTTGAATATATAGAGATCACAGGAGCCCAAGAGAACAACCTAAAGAACTTAACAGTAAAGTTACCATTAGGCACTCTATGTGGAATTACAGGCGTGTCTGGTTCGGGCAAGAGCACACTAATGAATCAGACTATTGTTCCAATTCTGAAACAAAAATTTGGAGAAAATGTTGATAGAATCGGAAAATACGAATCAATAAGAATCCCAGAATTTGTTCAGAACATCATTGTAATAGATCAAGACCCCATCGGTAGAACACCACGAAGTAATCCTGCAACATATACCAAATTGTTTGATGAAGTAAGACAACTCTTCGCATCGACAAAAGAAGCCAAAGCAAGAGGGTACAATGCGGGTAGATTCTCGTTTAACGTTAAAGGCGGAAGATGTGAAACATGCCAAGGCGATGGTGTCTTGCGTATTGAAATGAACTTTTTGCCCGATGTTTATGTTCAATGCACTGACTGTAAAGGTAAACGATACAATAAGGAAACCTTAAGCATACTCTATAAGGGTAAAAACATCGCTGAAATCTTGGATATGTCTGTCGAAGAAGCAGCTAAATTCTTTGAGAATATGCCAAGACTCTCACGTAAATTGAAGACTCTGCTTGATGTCGGCTTAGGTTACATCAAATTAGGACAAAGCTCAACAACACTCTCAGGCGGAGAAAGTCAACGCATTAAGATTACACGAGAATTAAGCAAAAATAAGCAAGGACACGTAGTTTATACACTTGATGAACCCACTACCGGTCTACATTTTGACGATACAAAACGCTTAATCAGAGTGTTAAACCGTTTGGTGGACAAGGGAAACACAGTCTACGTGATTGAACATAACTTAGACGTCGTCAAAAGCTGCGATTATTTGATTGATTTGGGTCCTGAAGGTGGCGAAGCAGGCGGTCAAGTTCTTGCACAAGGAACACCTGAAGAAATAACAGAAAATGCACTTTCATACACGGGCAAATTCCTCAAGAAGATGTTACCCTCAAATCATGAATCAATAGTACAGGTTGAAACGGCGAAGATAACCGTATGATATCGATTGGTGCACCCTCAGAATTCAATGCAGCCAATATTCCACTTGACCCAGGAGTGTACTTATTCAAGGATGAACATAATGAAGTGTTGTATGTTGGTAAAGCTAAAAACTTGCGTTTTCGTATTCGCAGTTACTTTTCAAGCATAAATCAACCTATCAAAACACAACGTTTAGTCTCCAGAATTCGCAATATCGATTGGATAATCGTCAATAGCGAAGTAGAAGCACTGTTACTCGAAAATAAACTTGTAAAGCAGCACAAACCTAAGTACAACATTGACTTGAAGGATGCCAAAACTTTTGCTTATCTAGCATTAACCAAAGAAACTTATCCACGAATTCTGACATCTCGTAAAATCTCTGCAAAACTGGAGTCTTTTGGTCCTTACACTGATGGGTACATGAGGCAAGATCTTCAAAGATTAGTGATTAAAATCTTTAAACTTCGTGCTTGTAGAAAATTTCCAAAACGTGCATGCTTAAATTATCATATTGGACTCTGTCTTGCACCCTGCATAGGCAATATTGACAAAGAGCAATATGATTCACAAGTTGAAGGAGCACGTTCCTTCCTAAAAGGTCATTATAGATATACTATTGAATTGCTTACGTCCCAAATGCAGAGAGCTTCAGAACAACAAAACTATGAACGTGCAATCGAACTTAGGAATCAAATCGCTTCTATCCAACTTCTAAGGCAGCGTCAAATCGTGGATAATGAGCGCAGGTATGATCAAGATGTAATAGCTTTTCGACAATTAGGTGAAAAAATAGTTGTCATCCAGATGCGAGTACGTCAAGGTGTACTGTTAGGAAAACGTGAGTTCAAAGTTGATTTACAACCTAACGTCGAACAAGAATTCTTGAAAGCATTCTATGAGACCAATAAAATTCCTCGCGAAATCCTTCTGAATAAACAATGTTGGCAAGATGAAGAAGAAAAATCAGCATTAGAAGAATTCTTTGCATCCAAACGGGGCGCAAATATGATATTATCAATTCCTAAAAGAGGGGATAGGCGTTTATTGGTTGAGTTGGCGGAGAAGAACATTGAATCTAACTTAGACAAGAAAAGTGTTCTGGTTGATCTGCAGACCTTGCTCAATCTTCCGATATTTCCTCGTGTTATTGAATGCTTTGATGTTTCAAATTTAGGACAAGAACATGCTGTTTCTGGAATGGTCAGGTATACGGATGCTAAACCTGATAGAAGCAACTACCGCAAATTTAGAATGAAGACTGTCAGTGGTCAGGATGACTTAGGGGGTATAAATGAAGTCATTAACCGTCGATATAAACGACTGATCGAGGAAAAACAACCCCTGCCTGATTTAATTATGGTCGATGGTGGACAAGGACAAGTTCATGCAGCTAAAACGGCACTGCAATCTTTAGGAATTAGTTTGCCTTTAATTGGTTTAGCTAAAGAACATGAAGAAATATGGTTGCCCGATGAAGAAAAACCAAGACGATTTGATAAGAATAGTAAGATGATGCTCATGCTACGTCAAATCCGTGATGCTACACACAATTTCTCATTAGGTTATAATCGTAAAAGAAGACAAATAGGAATCCGAGAAGAATTCAAGAAGAAAAACACTCCAATGGTGCACTGATAACATTGACTATGCATAAAACATTCCTTGAACACTTCGACGAATTAATGAAAGAAATAATTGCCGACGATGGAAAAGGCAAGTTCAGGTTCAACAGGTCGATGGTAATTGCAAGTGATATTGCTGGCCAATATTTTTGTGAGAAGAAAATTGAACTTGAGTACTTGCATGGCAAGAGAGAAACAGAAGCGAAACTTCTTGGCACAGAAGGACACGAAAAATTGCTTGAGGGTTCTGCAGAAATTGAACGTGAAGAGATGTTTAAGAAAATTTTTGGCAAACAACCCGTTGTCGCGTTAGAGATGTTGCTTCTTGCTAAGCATAAGGATGCTTTACTAGGTGGCAAACCAGATAGCGTGCTATTCTTCAAAGGATTCCCATTAATTATTTATGAATATAAGTTTAGTCGACGACGAATTGCATATCCCAGCTATCATGTTCAAGCAAGAACATATGGGTTATTGTTAGAAAATATGGGATTTAATATAAGCCGTTTGTTCTATGCCATTGTAGTTGCTGATGTTACTGCGAGGCAAGATGATTCGTTAAGAGAGAATGTTAGCAAGGCAATCATGGATAATGGATTTAAAGAAACAATAATAAACTTGGGAAACGCTACCATTTTTCTACATAAATTCAATCATGCCGAAGCCGAGAAAGCAGTAGATTGGGCGCTCGAGTTTTGGCAAAACAAACGAAAAGCAGCTCTAACAGATAATGTGTTTAAGTGCCGAAGTTGCGAATACTACAAAGAATGTAACGATTAACCCTTCAAGACTTCTTCAACCACACGTTTCGTCTCTATTATCGCTTCGACTGGGCATTTTTTGCTCAATTCTAACGATAACGGTCCGGCATAGCCATACGTCTGTAACATTTGCACGAGACCGATGAGACTTAGGGTCGGCGATTCAAACGGTTTATGCGCACGATTAGCCAAATGAATGTTGCAGAGACGCTTATGGTATTTTTCAAGTAGAGCTGCTGTTTGTCCTGTAGCTTCAGCATGACAAAAATCTAACGTGAAGCCCATCACATTATCTTTGTCAATTGTTCCGAAGATTTCATCAAGTTCAGTTACATTCTTGCCATAACCAGTTGAAGCATAAGACAAATTCTCCAGCGCAAGCGTTACACCTAATCTTCTGGCAAATGGTAATAACTCTTCGAAGACTGCTTTCAGCACATTTGGTCTTTGTGTTTCAGGTAGTTTTCTTGCTACGTTAGAATGAACAGTCATGATAGGTGCGCATAATTGGCGTGCACATTCTAAGGAGATCTTACCATAATATACAGCTCTATGGACTTCAACTGGATCCTTAACATGAAGCGTAGCAGCATGTACTGTCAAGCAATGTAACCCATACTTGTTGATGAGGTTTTTTGCTCGATAAACTGATACATCACTTTCGACTTCGATACTCTTCATATTAAACTCTAAATTCTCAAAACCTAGCCGCTTAACCTCAGTAATATTTTCTTCTAAGGGACGTTTACAAAAGACCCCATTTGAAAGACTCAATCGCAAAGAATTCACCCCATTTAACTTAACATACTAGGTTAATCGCTGTATTCACAACGTCCCTCATAAACAGGTTGGAGCAACTATCTTGTGAAGAAGGCTTCAAGCGGTTTTTGTTTACTTTCTTCTTTTGTGAGCTGTGAAACTTTTACACCTATTCGACGTATTGGTTTATCTGTAGTTTCAAGATATTTTGACAGAAGATTTTGCACACTTTTCTTAAGAATTTCTAAGTTTTTAGTTGGTTGTTCTAGTGTCTGCATTCTGCTTCTGGTTGTTAAATCTGTGAGAATCATGATTATACCAATTTGTCTAAAATTTAATCCTTTCTTCATAAGTTCATCATGTACTTCTGCGGCTAAAGGATCCGTCTTTTCCAAAATAAACTGTAAATCTGTACTATCTTGTTTCAAAGTTGCAATACGACTTATAGATTCAGCTTCACCAGCTTCCAACACGGGTTCATCATCAATACCATTAGCAGCATTGTGAAAATATACACCTAAAGTTTTTCCAAAAGTTGTCATTAATTTCTGTACATCAAATTTAGCCAAATCACGAATCGTAATGATGCCCAATTCATTCATCTTCAAACAAGTCTTCTTTCCAATACCCATTAATCGATCAATAGGCAAAGGATTCAAGAATGCTTCAACCTCATCAGGATATACAATTGTTAATCCATCAGGTTTCTGAGAGTCACAAGCAACCTTTGCAACCAATTTATTCGGTCCAATACCAACAGAAAAAGTAACCCTCATCTGATGTTTAACATCCGCTTTCATCTGTTCAGCTAAACTTTTTGCCCCCTCAAAGCTTCCATGAACGCGCAAGGTCACAT
Source organism: Candidatus Sulfotelmatobacter sp. (assembly GCA_035297385.1). Taxonomy (GTDB): domain Archaea; phylum Thermoproteota; class Bathyarchaeia; order Bathyarchaeales; family Bathycorpusculaceae; genus UBA11855. Next base: position 7,330 of record DATGZD010000056.1, read on the forward strand.
CAAGGTACGCTTCATCGATGCTAACTTGTTCGAGTACATCAGCATAGCTACGAAAAATCATCATAAGCTTATTTGATACTTGCTCATAATAATCGTGATCTACAGGTAAGAAGACGGCGTCAACTCCAACGAGTTTTCGTCTGGCTAAGAAAAGTGGCATACCAGACTTAACACCGAACTTTCTAGCCTCATAATTCGCTGTACTTACAGCACCGCTTTCATCAGTGCGTCCAGAATAAACACCAATTATTACTGGTTTGCCACATAGAACTGGATTTCGCAATTCTTCAGCTTGGGCAAAAAAATAATCCAAATCTACAAGCAATATTACTCTAGATTGCAGGATTTTGCTCCTCCAATAATGGCATTAACCATGAACCATCACACGTTGCAGTATTCAAATGACTTAAACCTTCCCTACAGACAGCAAACCTCAAACCTTGAGAAACAACTTCACGTCTAACATTCTGTAAGAGCTTCAACCGTAGATCTTTGTTTAACATTATGTTTCCGTTCCATCTTTCGCCAACATTAAAATACAGAGGCTTCAATCGTTCCACATATTCGGGCATTGCTTTACAGAATCGTCGCCAATTGTCCGATTTCACTTTATACGTTGATGCAGTAATCTGTTTGACGCCTAAGCCAGCAAGTTTAGCCACTAGTTTGGAGGCATCTTCGTTTACAAATGGAATAATCGGGTCAATCCTCACTAAGACCGGAATTCCTGCGCTAACAAGTGCAGCAACAGCCTTCATTCGTTCTGTTGATGATGGTGCATTAGGTTCAAGTCGTTTAGCTAATGAATCGTTACTTGTCGTGATGGTAAAAGCCACAGTTGCAGGAACTTTGACCAATAAATCTGTATCTCGAGAAATCAATGTGGATTTTGTGATTATTTGAATCCGACAATTACTCTTGCTCAGAACTTCAAGACTTCGTCTTGTTAAAACCAACTCCTTTTCTATCGGTGGATAGGGATCAGAAGAGTTGGCGATGGAAATTGTCTCACCTTTGAGTCTTGCAGCCTCATGTTCCAACCGTTTTAATAGACCCTTTTTTGGTCGACAAGCAGAAAAATTGGGAATATAACTTGAAGCATAGCAATAGATACAACCGTGGTTACAGCCTGTATAAGGATTAAACGTGAGTTTTTTGGGGCATGTGCATTGATTGTTTTGCCATGGGTCAAAAGCAACAATCAGCGGCACTACGGTCTCACATTATTATTTCTACATATATCAATGAATAAAACTATTTGCTTGGGTACCATCAAGTTGAAAAGTAACTTTCACCTTTATCTGATGAAACAGTGAAAAACCAATGTTACGTCTCATTTGCTTAGCTGAGACAGCTGAATTTGAAATCAAACTTGAGGATGTGCAACCAGAGAAGCTCACAGGCGGTTGGCTAGAAATTGTTGATCCAACAAAAGAAGTGTTACAGCAAATCTCTAAAGCTTTAGACATTCCAGTAGGTTTTTTGTCTTTACCCGAATCTAAAAATGTTGTAAATCTGCGTTTAGAGCTAGATTATTGTGTAATCAACTTCTTGATTATCAGAGAGATTTTTGGAGCAAAGAAAATCAATCCAATTATCGTTATCATCTCAAAGAATTATCTTATAACAATTGCAAAAAATGAAGATCAGAAAATCATTGATCGCGCCAAAGAAAGGCTGGACAAATTTAGGGCTGATCAGCCTTCGATCGCTGCATTCTATGTCTTAGATGAGATTGTGGGGGATCATTTTGTTCATCTTGAACAGATTGAAGAATTAGCAGCTCATTTAGAAGAGGAAGTTGTTGAGAAAACTGAACAAACACTCGTCAAAAGAATTCTTCGTGCAAAGTCAAGATTGACGACTTTCAACAAGTTTTTGTGGTATGAAAGAGGGTTAGTGTTTAACTTAAAAAAGAGTGATGCGCCCTATCTTTCTGTTAAAGCAAAGAATTCTTTTGATTCCACGCATGAATACCTTACAAGGCAGATTGACATTGTTGAGACGTACAGAGAAATTTTATCGGATTCAATTAACGCTTACTTATCCACAGTAAGTAACAAAATTAACTTCTCAATTCGGGCACTAACAGCAATAACCCTCTATCTATCTGTCATAACCACAATTACATCTTTTCCAAATACTGTAGCAACCTTTTTTGGAATTTCTCAGTTTGGAAACACAAGTCCAGCGATAATCTTTATAGTTCTTGTCCTATCAATCATCTTGCCTATACTTTGGCTTTGGAGAAGAAAATGGCTTAAGACCACTTTCGAGGCACTTAAAGAGAATGGTCAATGATAATAAACCAAAAACAGTCTATTGGCTTGATAATAAGCTCTATTTGAATATTACGAATAAATGTTCTAATTGCTGCATTTTTTGTTTCAAGAATTTTAAACAAGGCGTTGGAGATTTCAAACTAAAACTTAATCATGAACCTACTATGGAAGAAATAATCAATGAACTTGAGGATGCAATGAAAGAGAGAGTTTGGGAGGAGATAGTTTTTTGTGGTTTTGGTGAGCCGAGCGAAAGATTAGATTTGCTGTTAATGATCACGCGTTGGATTAAATCACGTTATAGTAGCACTATGATTCGGCTCAATACAAATGGTCATGGAATCGTTTTAAACAAAGGTAGAGATGTTGTTGCTGAGTTGAAGACTGCCGGATTAGATAAAATTAGCATCAGCTTAAACGCCGCTAATGAAGAAACATACAATGAAATCTGCAAACCCACTTTTTCTGGCGCTTACACTGCAATGTTAGAATTCATTGAGAAAGCCAAGTCTGTATTGGATGTTGAAGTTACAGCAGTTACTACTTCTGAGGTTGATTTACACGAAGTTGAAGCATTAGCCAAACGGATGAATACTAAGTTTAGATTACGGCAATGTGTGCCCTGCTTCTGGTAAAAAAATAGATGTTGAAAATGAGGAATAAGAGGCATTTTTCTTTAACCTTTCTATGCTATCCAGAATTTTAGTGGAGAATTCTAAAAACCATTTAACCAATTGAGCATTAGGGTTATCCATTGAACAATACAGGTACATCCTTATCTAAGACGAGAAGCTGGTTAGAACCCATCATCTGGTGTTGAAATAATATGAAACCCAATGAACCCATCTCAAAAGAGGAAGCTAGGAAACTTTGCTCTGAAATTCGAGCGGAAAAAGGCATAAAAATATTCTCTCAATGCTGGGGTTGCCTGCGATTCTCAAAAGGCAATGTAACAAAAATATGTTTCAGCAATAAACTCGGTAACCGTGGATGTAGCTTAGTGAATAAGCGATACGATAGCCTGTT
>DATGZD010000057.1:0-2303 GCA_035297385.1 Candidatus Sulfotelmatobacter sp.
AGTCGACGAGAGTATACTTCCCCTCATAAAAAATAAGATATGCTCTGACACAGAAGACAGCAACAAAATAAGTATTGTTCAACGTGAGCTTTAGATGAGTAATAGTTGTCGTTGCAGCCATGAAGTAAGTATGTTCTGAATGTTCATGTCAGCGCGAAGCGGATTATTGCAGTTGTTGACGCATAGTAGCTTCTATCTTTAAGGAAACTAAAAAGGTACTCAGCTCTCTCGAGCACAAATTGCGCTCAAAAGTGCAAGTTTTTGTCTATTATTACTCCTTATAAGTCTCTGTCGATGATCTAACCAGACTTAGTTTCGAGTTGTACTTTTATGAGGTGATTTACTAACACAGCCAAAGTGAAGATTTGCTCTAGCAGACTCTACGCTTTTAGGCAGCTTTTCCGAATAAATTAGAAGTAAACCAGAAGACTTACAGTGATAATCCAAAAATAGGTTGCCTTAAGCACCCTATTTTCTTCTTGATTCAATTATTCCTCGACACTTGTCAGCATACTCGCAGTATTGGAGGCATGCGGAAGATGGATCAGGGCGTTTCCATTCAGCGCCGCAATTAGGACAAGTTGTTTGGTCTTCGTCACTCCAGATTTCGAGTTCTCCGCCACATACGTGGCAGTTAATATACGCAGGTTTTGGTTGCAGGAAATCTCGAAGTCCAGGACACGTTTGAGGATTCTTTTCCATTGGTTTTCCATGGCTAGAGCTCAATTATTTCACCTCCAATTTTAACTTCATACTCTTTAATCGGGATCTGTTTTTTTGAACCTTCTATTGCTTTGTTTACTGCCCACTTTAAGCCAGTGCAGCAGGGCACTTCCATATGCAAAACTGTTATGCTTCCTATATTATTCTCTTTAAGAATCTCAGTTAATTTCGCAGCGTATGCTCGTGCATCATTGAATTTTGGACAGCCAATAATAACTCGTTTTCCAAGCATCATATTTTGAAAAGTTTTTAACACCACTGGAGCACAATCAGCGACAAATAAAAGATCTGCGTTCTCAAAAAAAGGCGCCTTTATTGGCACGAGGTCTAATTTAATAGGCCATTGCGGTTTAGATGGTAAATTTGTTTCCTTGCTTTGCATGTTATTTTTATTTGCCAAGTATTCATGCACTTCTTTTTCATTAAATTCGGGTGCTTCTCGCTCAGTTATCGTTATGGCTCCTTGTGGACAATGTCCAAGACAAGCGCCTAATCCATCACAATAAGTATCTTTCACAATTGTAGCTTTTCCATTGACTATTTGAAGTGCTCCTTCAGCACATTTGGGAATGCATGAACCGCAACCATTGCAGCGTGATGCGTCGATGTTCACAATTTTTCTCTTAACCATTGGTTAGCACCAAGAATCTGCTAGTAACATTATTTTTATCTTAAATCTGTTTCTGGTTTAATAGTTGTTATTGCTTTGGGTTTCTCTGATTATTTTCTCATAACAGTCCTGAGCTTTCAGATATTGAATTAGATTTTCGTTATTGAACTGATATTATGCTCGCTCTTTTAAGTAATAGAAATGTGCTTGTTGTTTAATGTCTATTAGGACACAAATGTGTTGAAAACACTATCAAATAAATTGACTTTGTTAAAATCCTTTGTCAACGAATGTCTAAAAAACTTGATATTGGTATAGACTCTACTCTTGAAGAAATGAGGTCATTGTTAAGTAAGGCTTTCAATTTGATAGCAAAGTTTGATGAAGTTTGCCCATACAAAATTTTTTCAGGCTATCTAAATCCACAGGATACCGCCGTGAGTATGATGATAAACTTAAAATAATTGAAGAACAGTTGTGTAAACGAATTCATTAAAATCTAGGAAGAATATAGGAAGAATAGATCATGAGCAAGAGCGAAAAACCCCACTTAAACATCATTATCATGGGGCATGTAGATCACGGAAAATCCACAACAACTGGACATTTACTATATGAAGCGGGAGCGATCGATGAAAGAACCATAAAGGCTTTTGAAGAAGAAGCCGAAAAAATGGGTAAAGGTACATTTAAGTACGCTTGGGTTCTCGACAACCTAAAAGAAGAACGAGAACGCGGTGTTACTATTGACCTTCGATTTCTCAAGTTTGAGACTAAGAAATATTACTTCACAGTCATAGATGCACCGGGACACAGAGACTTCGTCAAAAACATGATTACAGGCGCAAGCCAAGCAGACGCAGCGGTACTCTTCTGTTCAGCCAAGAAAGGTGAATTCGAAGCTGGCATCGGCCCAGGTGGACAAACACGTGAACATGCATTCCTCGCATTCACTTTAGGTATTCGTCAA
>DATGZD010000058.1:0-1872 GCA_035297385.1 Candidatus Sulfotelmatobacter sp.
GACTATAGAGGACAACGTTTCGGAAAGTATACTAAAACGTTTTTTCAATAGGCAAAACGGAAATTACCAAATAACAAAACTCATCCGAGACATGTGCATATTTGCAAAGCAGGAAATAACAAGCGATCCACCTTTCTCAAACCTAGACCTCATCATTTGCCGAAACGTTCTCATATATTTTGACCCTGTTCTTCACGCAAGAGTATTTCCAATATTTCATTACGGATTAAAACCCACTGGTTTTCTAGTATTGGGAGAATCTGAAACTATTGGCAAATTCCAACACTTGTTTGAAGCAATTACTACAAAGGGCTTAATTTACAGAAAGAAGCAAGCCCAGCCACAAATGTTGTTAAATGAAAGCTTTGTTCCACTAGCTGCGAAGAAGACCATTAAACCGCTTGAAAAAGCAGATCTACTGACTGTTTTAGGGGATAAAGTTGACCATCTTATAACCTCAGAGTATGGTCCAGCGACTTTGTTGGTAAACAATAACTTGGATATATTGGTTTTTCGTGGAGACGTTTCTGCATATCTTATGCCTGAATCGGGAGCGGCGAGTTTTAACGTAACAAAGATTATCCGAAAAGAATTGAGGTCACAAATTCAGACTGCCATTTATAGAGCAAAGAAAGAAAAGAAAGCTTTCAAAGAAACGGTGCGTTTCAAACAAAAAGGCAAGCCAAAAACAGTTAGCATAGAGATAAGACAATTAGAAGCACCGAAATACGACGAGCCTTTCTACCTTGTATTGCTCACCGAAGCCAGTTCAAATGATCTGCATTCAACACACGAAGTTGAAGTTCCAGTTTCGCCTGGCGAGGCAGAGAGTCTTAAGGATCGTCAGATTCGTGAGCTTAGGGAGGATTTGGATGCCACTAAGCAGTCTTTGCAGACGCTTGTTGAGGGACAGGAAGCAACCAATGAGGAGTTGCGGTCGTCTATGGAAGAGGTTCAGTCGAGCAATGAAGAGTTGCAGAGCACAAACGAAGAACTCGAAACAGCGAAAGAGGAGTTGCAGTCTGGCAATGAGGAGCTGCAGACTTTAAATGAGGAGCTTAAAAACCGCAATCAGGCTCTTGCTCGCCTAAATGACGACTTAGCCAACCTGCAAACCAACCTTGATATCGCAGTGGTTATCGTTGATAGTGGCCTGAGGATAAGGCGTTTTACTGCTGCAGCCCAAGAACTTTTGAGAATTTCGCCATCTGATGTTGGGGGCTCTATCGCCAACATAGCTCCGGGAGTTCATATTCAAGACCTAGATAAGCTGATAACGGAGGTAATCGATAAGTTAGCTCCAATTAGGCAAGAAGTTGAGGGATTGGAGGGCCATTTCTATGAAATGCGGGTTCGACCGTACCTAACTGAAGACAAGAGAATTGACGGGGCATTCTTATCCTTCACAGATATTACCAACCGCAAAAAAGCTGAAGAAGGCATAAAAAGAAGCGAGGAAAAATATCGTCAAATCGTAGAAACTGCCGAGGAAGGCATCTGGACAGCAAAGCCTGATGGTACAACCATCTATGTAAACCAGAAAATGGCTGATATGCTTGGCTATGCTCCAGAGGAAATAGTGGGCAAGATTGGAGTAGAATTCTTGGCGAAGGGTCAAGAATCTATGGTTTTGCAGACACGAAAAGACCTTGAAAGAAATGTTCGGCTTCAAAAAGAATTTCAGTTTCTGCGCAAAGACGGAACTACTATTTGGACTATAGCAAATACTGCCCCCATCTTTGAGCATGGAAAGCATATTGCCAATATTGCAATGCATACCGACATTACCAAACGCAAAAAAGCTGAGGCAAAGCTCGAAGAATATCAAAAGAACTTGGAGAAGCTTGTTGAAGAACGAACTAAGCAACTCCG
>DATGZD010000059.1:0-2959 GCA_035297385.1 Candidatus Sulfotelmatobacter sp.
ACTTTTCAAAATCTATTACAAGACAAGTTAGACCAATACCACATAAAAGTTGTATCAGTGGCAATAACTGACTTTCAATTTAGCCCTAACTTCAAAGCCGCCATCGAAGCCAAGGTCACCGCAGAACAAAACGCGTTAGCCGCTCAAAATCAACTAAAAGTCGTTGAATATGAAGCCCAACAACAAGTTATCCAAGCAAGCGCTAATGCCACGGCAATAACAACTCTGGCTCTTGGAAACGCAAACGCAACACTCATATCAGCTACCGCAACAGCTCAAGCAATACAGACTATTCAGAGTCAATTAACACCCGAATACATACAATACTTATACTCCACAGGCTGGAATGGTCAACTACCAGTATACTACTCAGGAAACGGCACTTTACCTTTGTTAATAGTTCCAACTCAACAATCAACTAATACGCCATAGGTGAAAATAATGCCGAGAAGAGAAATTTCAATTCTACATGCAAACGGTAAAACCTTTATCCTTGAGGGTACGGTAGGAAGTGACTACCGTTTTTCAATCCCTAAACAACTTAGAAGAATAATTAGCCCCAACTCCAAAGTCAAGATTACACTAGAAGTCTTGGAAAAGAGAGGTTAATTATGGTCTAATTGTAAGTGGACGATGCTGTCCACAGTAGCTTTTTTCTCTTAAAACAGAACTTAAAGAAGTATAAAGAATTAGATTCAACTGTAATTAGACTTAACACTATTAAAATAACATAACTAACAATGCTCCACATTTACTCAAGTCTTCTTCTATTAAAAGAGGCTAAACTGAACAATTAACTAACCCTTGTCAAATTTTCTTGACTACAGTTTAGTCAAGGTTTCTTGACGAAAACTGCTTTAAGATTGCTGTATCGCCACGATATCGATGAGAGATGAAAGCCTTCACTACCCTATTCTTAGCAGGGATAATATTTACTGTTTCAACTGTTGCATCATTTCCGTTCGCTTATGGCGGAGCCTCAGTGGGCGTCAAAGAAGGTGATTGGATTGAGTATAACATTAACGTAACTGGGATCGGTACTCCACCCCCGACTCATGATGTTCGATGGTTCAGGATGCAAGTCTTGCAGATTGAGGATACAGCATTCTCAGTAAACCTTACTGCCAAATACACTAATGGGACCTTAGGCAGCGCAGTTTGGATGTTTAATTTCACGGAAGGAAATGTTGAAGGATGGATGATTATTCCTTCAAATCTTGGTCCAGGAGACACATTTTATGATTCCGCAAGGCACACAGGAAAGCCTCTCAACGTCACTATTCAAGGTCAAGAACAAAGAACCCTGTTAGGTGCAGATAGAATCATAACATACGGGAACGATTCACTCAGACACAAGGAATGGGATAAAGCGACTGGAGTATTTATCGGCTCTTCCGAACATCTCAAAAACGTGACAAACAAGGATGGCTGGTACATCAACGATCTGACTGTAAATATACAAGCAACTGCCACAAACATGTGGAGACCCCAATTTCTCCAAGTAGACCAAACAATGTTCAACACGCTAGTTGCAGTAAGTATAGCGTTTTTAGTTCTGTTATCTTTAATGATAGTTGCAGCTAAAAGAAAATGGGTCACAAAATCAACATTGAGTCACTCTTCACAAAGAAAAATTGTAGTTTTAACTATACTAATAGTTGTTTTATTAGAGATTGGATCCATATTCTTCTTTCCCTTCTATAATGTTGGTTTAAGTTTTGCCCAGATTAACCTCATTTTGCAAACCGTCTGGACAATTCTAGTCTATGTAAGTATATGGTTTAGAATGAAAGGTAATTATTTTGTTCACGAAATTACAATGTTAATAGTAATATGTGCATGGGCAGTTGGTTTTGTTGCAGTATTGTTTATGGATCCCTTCAGCACTTCCACCGAGATATTTACCAGTTCATTTTTACGTTTAGTAATGAATGGCCTACATGGTATTTTTTCGATTCCAGCATTAATCTTCGGAGTATGGCTTATCATGCTTTGGCGTCCTGGATCAGAATCATTTCCAGCCAAGAGCAAGAGAATCGCACAATTGGTAACAGTTTTTTGGATTCCATCATATGTTGTAGGCATTTTGGATTTTATGATACTTCATACCACATTTTTTGGATGAATAACAAATCTTTCATCAGTAGAGGATTATTCCTGTATTTTTGGGGGAATACAATTAAGATAATACTGTATTCTTGTAGTAACTATGCCGAGACAACACAGGTTTAAATTGTGCGCATGAGCATCTTATAATGCTAGGTTGAGAAGCACGCTCTGCGGTAACGTAACACTAGCGTAAAGTAACTGTTTAAGGCACTTAGGTGTTTTAAGTAAGTGCTAGCGTTAGCAAGCGTTTGCTGCTAGGGGCTTAGACTCAACCTAGCAGTAAATTCTAATCTCTCTTTCTCTTCTTTTGGTTTTGATTATTGATTCCATACACTCGAATCATAAGGAAACAGTTCTTGCAGAAGTGCGTGAATGCTGCAGTTCAGTTGGTGGCTAAAGTCTCGTATCGAAAACAAATGCAAAGCTTAAAACTGGAAAACTCATAATTATTTACTGTTATGTTGTGGATTAAGGATGAACAGCAAACATAGGTATCTAGTCTCAATTACTCTCGCTATGATTATGGTTTTTACGTTTATTGAATGGAAAGTCAACGCTCAAACAGGGGATTTCAACTTGGAAGCTGAACAAAATTGGGATACCTACGGAATAGGCGGTACCTGTGTCTATGGCACTCAAAACATTTTCGTGGGAGACGTTGATGGAGATAATGCTATAGAATTACTAACAGGTGGTTTCGCTTATTACACTACAACTAATGGTTCTAGAACAGTCGCTGAAGCTCCTTTAAAAGTGTGGAGTTGGAATGGACAGAATGTTTCGCTTAAGGCTAGTGCTAATTGGACAGGAAATATTGTATGTCTCTATGCTGCTGATGCTGATGGAGACA
>DATGZD010000060.1:0-41064 GCA_035297385.1 Candidatus Sulfotelmatobacter sp.
TTTACCAAGTACAATTTGCTGCAAAATGAATTCTTAAAATAGTGTTAAGAACTTTATAGCTAACGTTAAAACTATTTTCCGAAAAGAAGGGCATGTAACTGTAAATGTACAGCCACAAATCATTATATCCGTTAATTATTCTATTAAATTATTACAGTTAGTGAAACAATGACTTCTAATCCTTCTAAAGTAGATGCAGCAAAAATATTGAGAACTCTACCTTATGAGCAAGGATTTCATTTTACAGATAATAAAGGAGTTCACCTTGGAATAACTGCTACAAGCTTACTTGATTTTGCGATGAAACTGGCAATCGTAGATCCTACTTCGATTGTTTATCATTATCGTCATGGACATTTTCAAAAATGGATAAAAGACACTCTTGGCGATGAGGAATTAGCTAATCGTATCTCTCATACTAAAAAAACATATTTCGCCAAGCCAGTTTTAGTCGTGGAAGAACTAAGGAATGATTTACTTAAGATTGTTCAAAAACGATTAAGTGAGCTCCAATCATAAGCAAAAGAGTATCTGTACTTACTTAATCACGATTTAGCGATGATTTTATGGTTTAAAGAAAAAGTATTAACAGATCAAAGAATATTTATAGCATTATTGAGAGCAGGTACGTTGCACGCTTATATAATCGTATTTTGGGAGAATCAACAATCAAGACATCCTATTGAATATTTGTTGTCGTTATAATACACCAACATAGAATTATAAAGAGTCACAAGAATACATAGTACCTCCGTGTTTGTGGTTCCACCTCAATCACGTCCAAGAAATCAAGGAGAAACAAAATTTTTGGCTTTAACTTCTAACTGTGACCTTTATGCCGCAGTGCATGACCAAGGAATAAACCGAGTCGTCAACCATATCATGCGCCAACGACCCTCATTATTCAATTATGGAACTATCCTAGTTAAGTCCAACCCATCGCTACTCTGTTCTCGCATAGACGCAGCACCAGGAGTTACTGAATTAATTACTCTATTACCTCGTGTTCCGCTTCTTCCCGCTGATGCAACAAACATCAAAGAATTAACAGATTTAGGGATAGACCTCTCGGCAGCAACCAACCTAGGATTAGATTTTGCAGCACAATTAACCGAACTTCAAGTAGACTTTCATCCCGGAGACGCATTTACTCTACCCTCAGAATTAAATCCACCACTTAAACCTCAAAGAATGGCTTTCCATGGTAAACTATGTGCAGGATTAAGCTGCATTCCGAAAGATATTCGCCGCAGATTTCCTCCAGTAGTAGTTGATCTTGGAAATCCTGGAATGAATAGACGATCAGGAAGAAAACTCAATCAAAGAACAAAAGCCTACCAAAATAACGATCGATATTTATCCGACACTTCCACATATAGCCTTTCTACAGTAAATGCCTTAACAACTTTAGACTTTGCTTCAAGAGAGATAAATCGAACTCCATCTCCAAATTTTCCAAAATTTCCACCATTTCCAATATTTCCGATAGATAAATTGGAATGTTTCTGTATTGAGCTCTTTGGAATAGGTTCAAGTAAATTTCAAGGACAAGCAGGCAATCAAAAAATGCTCATAAACATGGATGGAATAGAACTGAAAGACCTTGCACCTGTCGGATTAGAGAATAGTATAGAATGTTACATGGAAATACTCTTAGAACGTGTACTTCTTCCTCAAATAAGCGACGTTGTTTCAGAACTTGCTTTCAGTCTTCACGAGATTCCGCCACCTCCCGACGCAGCTATAGGCAGTATACAGATTTCAGCAGCAACAACAGTGCCAGACAATCCAGCAATCGAAGATAATCAACTGAAACTCTTCATAAACTTAGATCAGCTTACCTTAAGTATTCCACCCATCACAGTTGGAGATGGAGGAACATCAAATCCACCACCCACAAGGATTACGAGAAATAGAACAAGAACAGGACCAGCACATATAACGGCAGCTATTTCGGAAAAAGTGTTCCAAAGGATTTTTGGAGTTATTCGAGATACAGGAAAATTCAAAATACACGTAGCTCCTCAAACCGCATCAATCTTTGGCGTTACAGGTAGTGCGTCAGCAGATATAGAGTTTCACTTAGCAAATGGAGCAGTATCCTTCCAATCAGATGGCACCATAAAAATAGATGAATTAGACATCAAATGGGACAAATTAGACGTAACCTTAGGCCTCAATTTACCATCAATATGTTTCGAAGTTCCAGTGCCAGTTCCATGGCCACCATTTGTTGAATGGGTAAGCTTAGGATGCTTATTCGAAGGCAACCCTGATTTATCCTTTACAATACATCTACCAACGGGCTTTACAACTGAAATCAGCACAAACGCAGGCATAAAAACATACTATGGTCTTGGAACTCCAAACGAATGGCTGGTTTACATTACTCCAAGCCGAGTACAAGTTGACATAATTGACATTGCAGACACCGTAGGAGATATTCTTGATGCAGCCTTGAATGCAGCAATAAACGTTTTAGGTTTACCAAGTTGGGCAAGTACTGTTGTTGACAGCATAGTCGATTTAGTCAGAGGATTACTAGATATTCCAGACGACGTAGGCGAATGGCTTCAGAACTTAATCTTCGACACGTTAGGCATAGAAACCACGATTGAATCTTACATCGCAATCTGGCTGGCTGATTCAATGCCAATATTCCGTCTTGAAGATCCAAAAGAAGTAATGGAAGCAAAAGGAAGCCTAATCCCTGTTAAAATACCCATAGAATACCTTGGAGCTACGATAGACGATAACGAAATGACCCTTATACTCGATGTGGGGGCTTAAAAAATGAAACTGTATATCAATAAACTAATCCTATCTCAAACAACCCTTGATAGTGCCGAAATTACTCCTATGATGGCAATAATGCATCGTTTCGCTGAGCCAGGAATATATACTGTAACTGTATTCCAAGGAGATAATCAAACTAACCAGTTTTCATTGACAGTAGATGAAAATGCGCCACAGATGCTTAACAGAATAGATTTAGGAACAATAAACTGTGGTTGTACGGTAAACTCAAAAGCACCCACTGTTTTTCACGCCCCAAAAGCAACTAAAGGCTATTCAGTTATTGTAGAGAAATTTGACGGTACAAAAAGATCAACAGTATTCGACAATAAGAACCTCCAGGATGGAGACATCTTCCTTGCAACCCTACTCCGACCAGGCGAATACCATGCTTCCAATCAACGCGGTGCTAAATGCAAAATCTCTGTGTCACCTCCTAAAACAAGAAGAATGCAATTCACTGTAACCTCGCAACAAGGCATAAGTCGACCCAAAATCGAAACTGTTCAAATAGAATCCACGAGTGCTGGTTTTAAACCCGAGAATGTGAACATTGAAACGGCACAACCTTTACTGTTCATGATAAAGGCACCTTCACATATCAAAATCGAATTTGAACCTCAAAACCAAGAAAACAAAGCTGAAAAGAAAAGAGAAGCAAGTAGCTCGATTCTACAAAAACTATCAAAAAAAGAACGTAAATGATTAAAGCCAGCGATTACAGTGCTGGCAAAACCCCTTTTCTTTAAACAACACTTGCAAAGATAGTTTTGGTTTTACAGTGAGAAATCATTCATCTTATCCTAAACATATTCTTCAGTACTCTGACCAACGAATAGAACAACCATAATAATGTATAGACAAATCTGGATACGAAATCTTCCGGTGGTGGATAATACATTATGCAAGGTTCCTCAAAAGGTTTAGAAATATCATGACCATACCGATTTTTTGCATTACGATAGTACCAAATATCCAAGAGTTTCTCATCAAGTTTTACTAATTCAGGTTTTAATTCAATCCTCTCTTCAGGCAAAAGTTCTCTCTTAACACCCACAAAAGCATGATAACAATTAACAACAATAATTGCGGGTCTCTTATCTTCAAAGAATAATTGTGTGATTGGAATCTCCCTAATCTGAGTAAGATTTCTTTGTCCAACGTCTCCTCCCCAAGGAAAAAACTTTTTCGACGAAGTAATATAATCAATATCTTTCACACTTGCTTGAGCAACATCACGATACACTTCAATGCCATGCCCTGCATACTCAACTGGACCAACAGAAGATACAACAACTCTTTCTATTCTTTCAGTCTGTAAATCAAATTGAACTTGAATCTGTTCATAATCATGATCATGATCCTTGTTTAATGCTTGCCAATTACAGTCTTGTCTACGCCAATAAACTTCATAGAGAATACATAATTTTTGTCTTTCAAAATCAACATAAATTCTATACCCTACAATATCTGGTGGAAAAGGTCTACTGCCATAACCTTTTGGATCAAAAAATACAGGCATATAATCTTGAGCTAGTTCAAAACAAAAACCTAAAGCAAGATTAGAGACCACATAAGGGTCATGCGGGTCAAACTCGAGCACGTAGTCTTTGCCTTCAATTTTGAGTATTGAAACCTTTGGTTTAAACCCCATTGAACACCAACATAATATGATATAATAGTAGTATACGCTTAAGCTTTTTTGGGAGACTTGAGTAATGATGCTTATGTCTTATTCTAAAATAGGGAAAAGATTGGTTTTTGAATGCTAAAACAAAAACAGCTAATCAATTCTTCAATTCTTAACCTTCAAACTTAACTAAAATAAAAAGAAGAAGAGCTTAATCATCAATTCCTGCTCTTACATCTCCCTAATGATCTCGACTCCTATTGTCAAAGAATTGTTGTGAAAAAAAGAAGAAGGACAGAAGAAACAACTGTTTCTTTGTTTACAAATTGGCTGCTACTATAGCGCGCGCTAGCTCAATGATGTCGATTCAGTAGTTTGCGTTGCAATCTAATTCAGGTCGAAATTGGGAGGGCATGGTACAGCTCTAAAGCATTTCACTATCTGCGTAAAATCTTTGGCAGCCGCTGAAAGACTTCCACCATAACTGAAGGGGCTCTTTGGGTTAGTGGTTGTCATAGCGCGAAGATAATTTCCTCAGTTGAAGATAAGAAAGGGAAAAATTTGTGAGATCTCACCGGAGCTAAATGCATTTAGAGGATCTTTCTGAGGTTTAGTTTGGTTCATAGATACCAATCTATAGGATGATTAGCATAGAACTACAGACAAAAACCTACCATATATTTCTGTGACTGTTTATAATACTATGTTGGTGCATCTTGGATACAACAAATCCTTAATAGATTTTCTATCCTTCTTGACTTCAAAATCAAAAATATATTTGGAGGCATATGTTTTGGAAAACAACTCAAATATATCTTCTCAACAAAAAACTAAATATTTAGCGTCAATGGGTTTTATGAGACGAGTTTATGATGTTCATTCGCCTTGTCAATGGCAAAAAAATCGTTATAACGGAAAATGTCCAGCATTAATTCATGCTGCAGGAAACTTCTATTGTGCTCGCGAAAGAATTTAGACATACAATTGTAAATATTAAAGTCTCGAGGATAGAGGCGTCTAGTAATCCAAAAGATATGCTCAATCTATAATTTAGGTTTACTCGAGGTGAATTTTCTTGAACCCTAGGCTTCATATTATACACGAAGCCAGTAGCATGTTCGACTATTCTGAGGATAAACGTCTTCATTTTACAGTCATAGATTTGGATAAAGACAAAGAATATCCACTGAATTTTGTCTGCTTACTTCCAATAAAACCTACTTTGAATCAAAACAAATCTGACAAATTCTCAAAACTCTTTGGAAACAACAGGACCAAAATAGCAAAACAACTATTGATTGATGCTTTAAGAAAAGAAGATGATGACAAAGTCAAGCATGAGATCGTAAGAAGACTGCACCTACTTGAACCTGCCCCAACATGTGAAAAGAATTGCATTTCCTGTGGCAAGGTCTTCCAAGTTAAAGCTGGGCGAAAATCAATACAAAAATTCTGTAAGAATTGCTTAAAGAACAAGTTCGAAAACACATGAGTTTTCTTTACATTAGCGACATCGCAATGATTATTGAATTAGTAAGAAAATTTGTTTGCTTCTTAACATAATATAACAACGTCAGATGGTACCGTTAATCGTTACACTTGCTTCCCTGGTAATTCTTATGATACATTATGTTAGTCATTGCTTTCTGCTAATAAGTACTTGATTTAAGCAAATCTTGATTTTGGGTGTCTCCCTTTGGTGCTATGTCCAATTCTTAACAAAGGAACATTGCATCCGCTAAAGAAGCGCAAAAACAAAAAAGAAAAAATAGAAATTACGTAATTGTCAATTTCTTTGTTTCTTTCGGCTCTTTTTTTGGTAATGTAATCTCTAATGTTCCTTTATCTAAGTTTGCTTTTGCATCATCAGCGTTTATGAGTTCAGGTAAAGGTATTTTTCTGTAGAATGATTGAGTCATTCTTTCACGACGAACATAATTCTTTTTATTTTCGTCTTCAGTCTGTATTTTTTGAGCACTAATCGTTACTGAATCATCGGTTACTTCAATGTTTACATCTTCTTTATTAAAACCTGGCATATCAACTGTTAAACAAAATTCTTTACCTTTATCTTCTAAATCAACTGAAGGCATTGTCATCGACTTGAACGGCATAATTGCAGAACCGTATCGTCGTAGTCCACGTCCAAATGTTGTGGAGCTATTCCAGAAATCTTCCAATTCTCGTTGAAGATGTCTCACTAACCGATCAAAATCACGTTGTAGATAGTAAGGCTCAATTTCTTGTTGATCACTTTTTCTTATTTCACTTGCTGTTTTTTCTTTTCCACCATAATAGTATTGTTTCTTTTTTTCTTCAGACAAACCTTTTCACCTCCTAAAATCCAAATCTTGTATCATCCAGACACTGTTCATCAGGTGTATTCTGTGAAAGTATGGTTGCATCATACGCGTTGCGAAGTGCAATTTTTGCTTTCGTGGATTTCAAGGTGAGCGCGCCGGAAGATATATTTGATTAGTTAGCAATTACCGATTCTAATCGCGATCCAAAAATATATCCGAATAGGGAAGAGATAGAAGGAGAGACATACTTTTTTTCGCGATTAAATTTGTTTCTAACTAATCTTTTTTCTTTTAGAGGACGGGTGTTTCTAACTTCACGACGCGCCCAGATTATAATTGTTAATGAAACTAATAATAATTGGTTGTAGTATTATGACAACAACAATTAGTTCACTAATTATGGAACTTTTAGATTGCAAAAAAACAAGGGTTTGTCTAAAATCTAACGCCTAATCTTCTGATCCAGATTTCTATAAATCTCGTTGTTTTCTCACTTTACTTAGCCTAACTATCAAGGAGAAGGATTTCAAACTGTTCTTCGAGTACTTTAATTCTTGTCTGTAATTGTATAATTTCCTGTCGTTTTTCATTATTCTTTTTCTTCTTCTCTTCAACAATTTTTTCAAGAAGCATTTTAATCTGCAGATTTAGTCTTTCTTGTTGTTTATCCAAGCAACAAGATTGTTCTTCTAAATTCGCTTTTTCTTTTAACAGCAAGTCAAAATTGTTTAGTTCATGAGGTTCAATTTCTAATTGTACATCCTTTTCTTCTTGAAGTTTCTCGTCGCAGAACAATTCTTCGGGTAGAGCATTCGATGTCTTCATTGTTGCATTGCAGAGTCTTTCTTTGAGTTGGTATGATCGATCTTTTTGCCGCTCTTGCTCTAACAACCACAGAAAAACACCCTCATTTCTATTGTGTCTCAAGATTAACACTGTCCGGATTATATTTTATAGCAATATATAATAATCGATGCTCTGCAAACAGAAATATTCCTAAAACGAATATAGACAAACAACTATGCGGTTAATTAGAGCCTCTAATTCTTGTAGTTTTTTGCAGCATTATATGTTTCAATGCAAGATTTAATGAACCACACAAAAAAAACACTTGAAACAAAAATGCATAGAATAACCTCGTATGGTAATAATGCATCAGGAACTAGAACCGAAGGACATAGAATAAAATATACCGCAGGCAAACTTAAAATATAGACCGCTGTAATGAAAAATAAGATAGTTTTTAGAAAATATTTCAAAACCATCTGAATTCTCCTCTTCAAAAAGAAATCCAAATAGTTTTATGTATCTTAGCCTAAAAAATCCATAAGGACTTATGATACAGAGAAAGATAACAAAAAATCTATAGGATTAACTCACAGTTCTAGTTATGCGCAAAACTTGGCATCAAACATCATAGGAACATCGTTCTATTCTCGACTGTCTACAAATCTCTTACCATAAATGAATGCAATAGGCACGTTTTGAAGAGGTACATCACACTATACAGAATAAACCTACATATAGCACAGGCTCTAAGGGGTCATTATCTACCGGAGACAAGAAGACAACAGCAGTCTAACATCTCTTGTTTATTAATACTTTATTGCTTTTAGCTTAAACTATAAAACATAGAACTCATAATAGTGATTTTGAGGAAATATTTTGAGGAAACAAGAAGTTAAGAAATACAGTTGTTTACGTTGTGGTACTCCTTTTGATGCTTACCCGCCAGATTCACGTCACATTCGCCCCTCAAGAGATTCAAATCATTATGAGCACAGTATAAAAGTTACTTACATATGTGAAAAATGTAAGAATGAGAATATAATATATTGGGGTTATTCACCGCCAACTTTCGGTATGGCGTAAAGATACACGCAAAGAAATGACATAAACAAGCCTAAGTGAGAGATTATCGTACTCCTTCTATATTTTCTATCAAATCAAAACATATGGTTTTAGTGAACTCTCTGAAAAAGTAACTCTCTGCCTTTATTTCTATTTATCCTGATAATGTCACTTTTTCTTAAACAATAGGTTATTTGTCGTGCAATCCAAACTGGAATCTTTATTGATTTCGCAAGTTCTTTGTTAGTGAAAAATTCATTCAAATTGTTGGGCACAATTTTAAGATAATCCTGTTTATTTTGGAAAAGAAGTCTGTCGTTTACTTTTATTAGTCGTCTTCCTTTGATGCTGACGCCTCTTCTTTTCCAAGTTCCTTTCCCATCATTGCATCTAATTTCTTCTTCATCAATAAATAAAACTTCTAAAGAAAAATTAGTCATCCTAAGCATATCAGGGATTCTAACTAGTTCACGAAAAAGATCAGTTAGTTTGCCTCTTCTTGGAGATTTACGTTTGTTGATTGTGGTTCCATCTTTAGTTATGTATGTTATCCATTTATTCTCTGATATTGGATATACTAATCTGACTTGATGTGTTTTGATCAATGCATGGAGCTTTTCTTTGATGGCAGAGAAATTTCTAGTTTGAATTTCAATGATTAATTTATCCCGCAATATATCAATGATATAATTATCTAGTTTAGCCTCAAATATGTCACCAGGAAGTGAATAGACTCTTTTTATTTCTGAATGCAGAGCGTGCTCAGTCATTACCTTTAGCAGGCTAAATAGTAACTAATAAGACTATTTCAACGCTAACCAATTATACATATAACCAGAATCCATGCTCCTTCTAAAGACTACTAGTGATGATATTTGTTTCAACCTCAACTTTTTGAAACGTAGAAAGAGTTTTATCTTACTTTTGTTACAAAGAACTTAGTGAATTTTATGGCCAGTATTTGGTTAGGAGCATTCATAGGTTTTCTTGTAGCCTTATTTCTTGGAATATTCGTAGGTTTAGCTCTACCCTTCCTTGGACATTTAGCCGGGCTCTTCATCGGCGGGATAGTTGCTGGTGCTATCGCACGGGGTGCTGGTCGTGGTGCCCTTGCAGGATTTTTGGCAGGAATATTTGGAGCAATCATAATCGGAATACTCGCAGTCATAGGCTTAAGCATTGCAGGAAGCTTGACAGCTGGACTTGCAGGTGGATTTCTCGGTGGACTTACAGGGTTAGCCATTGGAATAGTAGCAATAATTCTTGCTATCTTCGGAGCCATCGTATCAGCTATCGGCGGATTAATTGGCGGTGCCATTACAAGATAAATCTCCTCACTTTTTTCTATTTTTTGGCTTAACGAAAAGCTTAACCAAAACTAGTACCATAATAGACCTTATTGCATACTTGTAAATTGACTTTGAAGGGAGACAAGCAAAGAGAATGTGGACATGTGAATCTTGTGGACATCAAAACCCACGGCAAGCCGTAGTTTGTGAGAATTGTGGCGCCCTGAGAAATAATGATATAGGCGAATCAGGAGATAACATTGATTCAGAAGATTTATTCTTTGATGAACAGTACCTTTAAATTTGCTTAAACTCCAAATTTTTGTGCTTTTGATAAATCTCTCTCATTGATTGCATCCTTATACATGCCAAAATTCTTCTACAGTATCTTTATTGAATTGTTAAAAAGAAAAGGGAAGATGAATTTTGAGTTCATCTATGTTGACTATTTTTTCCTGTATAGAACTATTCCAACTATAGCAACGGCAAGTACGATAGCAATTATTACCGCAATAACTCCAGCAATAATAGTCATAGTATAATCTGGTACTGCAATGTGCTGTTGATTATTCGTTGCTGCTGACGCTGGTCCTACTGTTACAGCTGTTTGTGCGCCTGAGCTGCCGTAGGAATCGTCTCCTGCAAAGTTAGCGATTATTTTGTATGTTCCTTCATTTGGTGGTGTCCATGCCATCTCAAATGTACCATAATATGGGCTTGTTATGACCGTACCGATGTTTGTTGGGTTGTCGTTTTTGTCTAGAGCTGTTAGAGTCACTGGAACTCCTGTCATAGTGGCATTATGATAGATGCCATCTATTGGTAGCTGCATATGTAAGTATTCCATTTGTGTAGTCATCGAATCTTTTGATACGCATGGTGTATTTGGTTGAGCTGGAGAATTGTCCAAAACAGTGCCTTGAATCAATATGGTTGCACCATTTGAGACAACGGCAGGCGTAGCAGTTACGGTTGTTACACTTTTGCCTTTGCCAAAACTGTACTGGTATCCATCTAACGAGTTAGAACTCACAAGATAGCCATCAGTCATTGGACCTGGGTCGCCCCAAGATCCTGTAATGTTCCAAATTTCTGTTCCTGTCGTAGCATTGAGGCACCAAAGCCTCCAATCTCTAGCAAGAGGTTCTGTAGCCGAATGTTCAGAGTTTGCAACGTAAATCTTTCCATCAGCGACTTTAGCTCCACTATCAAAGGATTCTGAGGGATACCATGGAGCTTCAAATGGTACAGCAGGCGCAGTGAAATGCCATGCTATCTTTCCAGTTGCCCAGTCTATAGCATACACTCCAGCGTAGCTAAACCTGTACACTAAGCCGTAGGCTGATGCAACCGCGTATGCACCACCAAAACCCCAAGGATATTCCAGTTCTTCACTTTGCCATGCTAGTTTTCCTGTGCTTAGATCCCATGCATCTAATCGTCCGCCATGAGAATCTCGGACTGCAAAGCAGTATTTTCCGTGGTCAGCTACTGCAGTGCTTCCACTGTATTGAGTTACATCAGTCGTTATGTTCCATAACACTTGTCCTGTCAACAGGCTCGTACCAATTAGACGTTGATTCATAGTAACTTGAGTGGCGTTGTATGCGTCATCTGTAAGACTTTGTGATGTTACTGCTATGCCAGCGTTAAAATCACATGTGCCCAAGCTTGCGAATGGCCATGTTATGTTACTGATTATTCTTTGAGTGAAATTTTCATTAGTTCCAGTTGAAACCATTCCGCCTGCTCTAACCAAATCTGCTGTTGTCCAGTTAATCAATCGATAGCCTCTAGCTGTACCTAAACTCTGTACACTGAGAACATAGGGATCATTGTAGAATGTGCCAGACATACCTGTAACGTTTACTTTGACTGCTCCAGTCCATGGATCAATCCATATTAATCTAGAACCTATCGATAGAAGCCTAACTACAGGACCCAGGTCTGCTACATCACCTTCCACAGCTGGTAGGTCTTGTCTATAGTATGAGATTGCTGTAGGTGTGACTCCTCCCTGTGAAAGTGGAACTGCATAGTATTGTTCCCCCGTTCTTAGGTCATAACAGACTGCACACTGAGTGGGTACATTATTTATTGGCACCCACTTGGTTTGGTAGCACCTTCCAGAGTAAATTAGACTGGGATTACCTGTTGTGGTTGGGGAGCCACTTGTGTAGCCTGTGGTCAAGGATAGTTGTCCTTGTTCTCCTCCAACAAGACCCATTATTCCACCTTGCTGTTTCCATACAATGTGGCTTGTGCTTGGCGCTATGACGTAGGGACCTCCATATTGATAGTTGTTAGCATATGGCCATGGCCAGTTGCCTGCAATTATCTTCCATTCTCTGTTTAATGGTGATATTGGTCGAGTCCAGTAATCCGTTGGTAATGCAGCGGGCGGATATGAAAACACCTGTTGTTGTTGTACGATAAATTCTTGGTCACCTGTTGTTGATGGTTCATAGTAGCATGATTTCTGCATGCTAAAGACTTGTCCATATGAGGAGAATCCTATGAGTTGACCTGACGTATAATTGCCTGCTGGGAAATAATTACCTGGAAAATCTAATCTTACCTTCCAAGTACCGACCTTATCAACTGTGTATTCAAACCATGCGGTAGTATCGCCTTGATAGGAATCCATTGGACCCACTTTCTCTGTTGTGCCATCAGGTTTGGTGAATGTAACAGTGTATCCTGTTGTGTATCGAGCGTTGGAGTAAGGTGGATGAAGCCACATGTTAATCAGTAAGGGCTGTCCAACACCTATTGGATTTGGACTAACACTGAGACCTAAGTATGTCTTAATTGAAATGTCGGGAGTTACGCCTGCGGGTAATGTTGTACCATGTGGATCTTGAATGTTCGTATATCTTGTTTGAGCTTGTGCGGGCAGAATTGTTATCATTGAAGTGATCAGCAAAATTGTGATAATCGTATTTGTCGTCATCAATTTCTTGTTTATTTGCATTTTCTTCTATTCTCCTTCCATTTGTCGAAGCTAGAAAAACTTCGCAGAAAGCAGGTATGTTTCAGGAGAGGTTATAAAATTTGTCTTTTGAAAGGTTACTGCTATCATGTATTGTGTTTAAGGAGAATTAGCATTCAGGTTTGTTTATCAAAACAAAGAAAAGGGAAGGTTGGTTTTATTTCTGTTTTAAAGATTATTTTTTCCTGTAAAGCAATATTGTTGCTATGACAACTGCTATTATTACTGCAATGCCAACGCCTAAGATTGTCATAGTATAGTCTGGTATAGTTACTTGTGGTTGAGGTTCTACTGTTGCTGGTGCAGGACCGATTGAAATAGCTGTTGAAGCACCTGAACTTCCATAAGAATCGTCGCCTGCAAATGAGGCTATTATTTTATAGTCTCCTTCTTTTGGTGGTGTCCATGCTTTGCTGAATGTTCCATAATATCCGTCGGTTGTTGCTGTTCCGATGTCAATAGAGCTGCCATCTGCAGCTATAGCTGTTAATGATACGGGAACACCAACTATGGTTTCATTATGCCAGAGTCCATCTATTGGTTGTTGTTTGTGTAAGTATTGCATCTGAGTTGTCATTGATTCTTTACTTACACATGGTGTATTTGGTTGAGCTGGTGATAAATCGAGTACTGTTCCTTTTATGACGAGTGCTGTACCTTTTGAAACTGCAGTATCAGGAGCTGAAACAGTTGTGATTGATTTTCCCTTGCCAAATACGTAAAGATGGCCATCATAGGAATCGCTGGCTGCAAGGTATCCATCTGCGACAGCGGCAGGTCTCATGCTACCGATTATCTTCCATAATAATTCGCCTGTTTTGGCGTCAAGGCAGTGAAGTCCCCAGCCTCTTGTAATAGGCTGAGTTGGTGTGTGTTCAGTGTTTTGTACGTAGATTTTTCCATCAGCGACTAAATTGGCACCGTTGAAAGAGTAGACGGTTGTTCCGTTCTCGTTTGTGTACGGAGTTTCGTAGGGACTGAATGCGATCGCTGAGTATTTCCAGACTTCTTTGCCTGTTTCCCAATCATAGGCGTAGACTCCTCCGTAACCTAAACGGTATATGAGTCCATAGGCTGATGCTTGAGTGTAGGCGCTAAAGCCAGGTTCATCCCAAGGATAGTCACCTGTTTCCGTCTTGTACAATAGTTCTCCTGTAGTTGCGCTGTGAATGTTATAGTATCCTTTTCTCATCAGTATGGCAAGTTTTCCATTGTTGGCCACATGGCAGGACTGACTGTAAGGAAGCTGATCCGCAGGGAAAGGCTCATCTGCCCAAGTCTTGTTGTATATTAATTGTCCTGTTTTTAGACTAACACCTAACAGGCGGTATCCTAATCGGATTCCTGTTCCCAAACTTTCTTCGACATTAACGAATGGGAATCCACCTACTGGTCCTAGTCCTCCTGGCGCAAATGCATCAATTTCTCTTATCACAAACGCTACGTTATCATCGAAATCTTGTGATTGCCCTAAATTGTCTAAGGCATAGCTTATGTTGCTGGCTATTCGAGTAGTGAAGTTGCTGCTTGTTCCAAAAGTTGTCCAGTTAATTAGACGGTATCTGTTTGGAGCTTTTGAGGCGCCTAAGTCTTGTACACTTAGAGCATATCCGTTCATGTAGTATTGTCCTGATGTCAACGGTGAAATCGAAATGTTTGCGGTTACAGCTCCAGTTGACGGGTTGTACTTAATTAGTCGACCGCCACTTATTGCTACAAGGCTTACGGATACTGAACCCGATTCTGTTGCTCCAGGCACTGAGACCGTCGCACTTGATGCGTATTCAATTACTGTTGGTGCAACTACGTTTGTCCTTTCCCATTTTATTTCTCCAGTTCGGATATTCGTGCATGTCCAAACACTCTGTGTTGTTCCATCGAATGGCTTCGTAATGCTGCTATAGGCATATCCGCCGTATATGATACTAGGGGCGGAACCACTGCCGCTTAGAGTAGCGTATCCATTGTCTCCTCCTACTATTCCCGCAGAAATCGTGTCCAAGCGTTTCCAAGCAATGTGTGAGGTGCTAGGTGCTTGAACCCATGGAACAAAGGCTTGTCTTGCATTCCAAGTTGTGCTTGTTTTAGCTGGCCAATCTGGACCGCCTCCGGGACCATACCATGGATAGTTTCCGGCAATGGTGTACCATTCTCGGTTTTCAGTCTGTATTGGTCTTGTCCAATAATCTGTTGGTAAGGGAGCTGGAGGCCATGCAGCAACCATGTCTTGTTGGACAGTAAGTGTTTGCCAATCAGTTGAATCTGGTTGATAATAGCATGACATGTTGTAGCTTTCAGTGTAACCATCATAGTCTGTTCCTGAGCCTATTGGTACTGTATAGTTGCCTGCTGGGAAGTATCCACCTGGGAATTCAAATTTAAGCTTCCATGTCCCGATTTGAGTGGGAACATATTCGAACCATGCTGTTCCATCTGCGGGATAGGAATTCAATGTGATTACTTCTGTGGTTCCGTCAGGTTTTTCGAAAGTTACTTTGTAATCATTGAGATGTCTAACATATGATGGTCCTGGATCCAACCATACGTTTACTAGAACAGGTTGTCCTATGCCTACTGGGTTTGGTCTGAAACTCAGATAGATATCGGATTTAACAACGGTGTCAGGGGTAACGCCGGCAGGTAAAGGAATCGATCCGTTTGGTGCATTATTAGGTGATCCTCCGTTTGCTCCTATTTGAGCTTGAGCTGGTATTGTTGTTATAGCAAAAGAAGCTATCATTAGAATTGCAATAGTTAGAGTTGCCATTTTACTTTTTAGATACATTTTCTATTCTCCTTTCATTTTATTTAGAGCTTGGAAAGAGCTCTGTAAAAACAACATACATCCGCTATGATTTTTAAGTCTTCTCTCAATTAGGGCTAGTTGGAGAATAGGATTAAGGCAACATGATTTTTCGTTCCAGAAGAAATAGGGCTAGAATAAGAAGTATTGACGACAACAAAAAAGAAAGGGAGTTTGTAGCTTGCATTTGCTTTTATTATCTTTTTCTTAAGGTTACAAACAAAAGCAATCCAACTATGGCAACTGCAACTATAATTGCAGTAGCAGCATAGATTATTGTCATTGTATAGTCAAACGGTTGTATCTGTTGCGGAAAAGCGATTTCGTTTGGTGCTGGACCAACTAAGACTGCAGTAGATGCTCCGGAACTTCCATAAGAATCATCACCAGCAAAGTTTGCAATTATTTTGTATGTTCCTTCAGCAGGAGGAGTCCATGCCATTTCAAATGTACCATAGTATGCACTTGTTATAGCCTTCCCAATATCAAAGTAGTTATTATTTGAATCAATAGCAGTCAATGTTATGGGAACTCCTGTCATGGTAATGTTGTGGTAGATTCCGTCGATTGGATGTTGTATGTGTAAGTATTCCATTTGTGTAGCCATCGAATCTTTAGAAACACATGGTGTGTTTGGTTGTGCAGGTGATAAATCAAGCACAGTTCCCTTTATTAGAATGCTAGTTCCTTTCGCAACGGCAACTTCTGGTGCTGTAACTGTTGTTGTGCTCTTGCCTTTTCCGTAAACGTATGTAACTCCATCTGCACTTGGGATTGTTAAGTAGCCATCTGCACAGGCTCCTGGAGCTGACCAAGTCCATGGGCCCATCATCTTCCAGATAAGTTCGCCTGTGGTAACGTTAATGCAATGAACTCCCCATCCTCTCGTGATAGGCGAGGTTGGTGTATGCTCGTTGTTTAGAGTGTACATTTTTCCATCAAGTATGTTGGCATGAGAGTCAAAGGATGTGACAGTTTGACCTCCGGCAACGTCAGTATATGGTGTTTCGAACGGTGAAGCAGCTGGTGCTATGTATTTCCAGACAATTTTGCCTGTATCCCAGTCTATCGCATAAATTCCATCGTATGATTGTCTAAAGAGCATTCCATATGCTGATTGTACAGAATAAGCTCCGAAAGCGGGTTCTCCCCATGGGTAGCTCATCTTTTCACTTTTCCATAGTTGTTTTCCTGACAATCCATCCCATGCAACCCAGTATCCTTGTTCCATAAGTACCGCTACTTTTCCATGGTCAGCAACAGCGCATGATCCACTGTATGTCCATTCGGGAACCGTATCGATCCATGATTGTTCACCTGTAATTAGATTGAAACCGGTTACTGTTGTTTGATTTGGTGCTCCTGAGGCCATAGACTTAGACATTGTTGCACCTATACCTGCTTGCCAATCTATCACACTTGGGAAACTGCTTCTCGCATAGCTTGTGTTGCTTTTTATTCTTCCACTTAATGTACTCGAACTACCAATTGTTGTCCAGTTGATTAATCGGTAGCGGTTTGCTCCTGCTGCCGTTCCCAGGTCTTGGATGCCTAGAACGTAACCATTCATGTAGTATGTACCTCCACTGCCTGTTAATGGATCGATAGAGTAGTTTCCAACTGTAGCGCCCGTTGCTGGATTGTATTTTATCAATCTGGCATTACCTATGTAGAGGAGGTTCACGTTTCCCGTATTGCCCATTTGTCGTGCTTCACCGCCTGCTGTTTCTGGAGTGCCTCTGTCATATTCAATTATGGTTGGTGCAGGGACATCAGCTCTTTCCCAATAGACTTGTCCTGTTCGTATATCATAACATTGTACAATTGTTGTTGCTATTCCATCAGGCATTGTTTTTGTTAAGCTCTCGTAGCATCTTCCCATATAGATTATGCTTGGAGTACCCACGCTTACAGTAAGAGTGAATGGTCCTTGGTATTCGCCAAACTGAAGTAATCCACCCAAGTTTTCTTGTCGTTTCCAAACTAGATGTGCTGTGTTTGGTCCTTGAACGTATGGAGTAAACCTGTACTGGTTGCTCCAGTAGGGGTTGGTATCAGGGTACAGCTCATCCCATTTGGAACCACCACCTGGACCGTGCCATGGATAGTTACCTGCAATTACCCACCATTCTCTGTTGTCATATGATACGGGTCGCGTCCAATAGTCTGTTGGTAACGCTGCTGCTGGCCAAGACCATACCATATCTTGTTGGACTGCGATTGTGGTTTCTTTTGTTGAACTAGGCATATAGTAGGCTGAAGTATAGACTGCGCCTCCTGTAGCTGCTGTTATAATGTTGCCATCAAGGTATCGTCCTGCTGGAAAATACATTCCTGGAAAATCATACTTGAATTTCCAGTCACCAACTTGATCGACAACATACTCAAACCATGCTGTGCCGTCTGCTGGGTACGAATTCATTGTAATAGTATCTTTAGTTCCATCTGGTTTTGTGATTGTTACTTTTAAGTCTTTAAAGGCGCGCTGGGTGTGAGGTGCTGGCAGAATCCATATGTTGACTAACAATTGTTGGTTTATGCCTATAGGATTAGGTCTAACACTTAGATAAGGCGTTGTAGCCACAGTAAAATCCGCTGTAGCTCCCGCCGGTATAGGTCCGCTTGTTGGTTGTGTTGCTGCAAGTTGAGCTTGAGTTGGCTGAACTAGCATTTCCATTAGTGTTCCACAGATCATCAATAAAGCTAAAGCAATGACAATTACTTTTGTCATGTTCTTTTGTGTATTCATTTTTCTTTTCCCCTTTTGATTTATAGTAAAGCCTGTCGAAAGCTTCACAAAAAATAAGTATGTGGCCAATTCAGTTCTTAAGCCTTATCTGAATCAGGCGTTGTCTTCATCTCGTATCTACAGTTAAATATTAGTTTTGAACCAAAAAAAGGGAAATTGGTTTAGGTTGCCTAAATCGACTACTTCCTTCTGTAGAGTAACATTGTAGCTACCGCAACTGCAATTATGACTGCTATTGCTGCAGCAATAATTGTCATTGTATAATCTGGAACGGTTATTGTTTGCTGTTGTCCAGTATCTGTTGATGTTTGTGCTGGTCCAATGGAGACATATGTGGAAGCACCTGAACTTCCGTATGAATCATCACCTGCAAAGGAAGCAATAATCTGATAGTCTCCCTCATTTGGTGGAATCCAAGATTTACTGAAGGTACCATAGTATCCATCTGTGATTACTGTGCCTATATCAGTGAAAGAAGCATCTGAAGCAATGGCAGTTAGCTTCACTGGAACACCAATTATTGTTTCATTATGCCAAAGTCCGTCAATTGGCATCTGTCTATGAAGATACTCCATTTGAGTTGTCATTGATTCCTTACTTACACATGGTGTATTTGGTTGTGCTGGTGATTGATCAAGGACTGAACCTTTGATGACCACACCTGTACCTTTAGAAACCACTACATCAGGTGCAGTTACCGTTGTTATGCTTTTGCCCTTGCCATAGACATACATGTTTCCATCTGAGCCAGCCACGGTTAGGTAGCCATCGGCAACAGCTCCTGTGGATCCAACCATTTTTGTCTTCCATATAAGCTCGCCGGTAGTTACGTTGATACAATGTATACCCCAACCTCTAGTCATAGGTTGACTTGGTGTATGTTCAGTGTTGTATGCGTAGAGTTTTCCGTCAGCTATCCAGCCACCTGCGTTCCAAGAGTATACTGTTGTTCCATTTTCGTCTGTGTAGGGTGTTTCATATTCGCTAAATGCTGGTGCAGTATATTTCCAAATTATTTTACCCGTATCCCAATCGAAGGCGTATATGCCTCCATAACCAAACCTGAAAAACATGCCGTACGCTGAAGCTATTGAGTAAGCTCCGAAGCCTGCTATATCCCATGGATAGTCCATCTGTTCGCTTTTATAAAGTAGCTTACCAGTATATTGATCAAAGACCATATAGTATCCGCCACCCATAGATTGCCCTCCATCATGCGCAAGTATGGCGACTTTTCCATTGTAAGCAATTGAGGCTGCTGAGTGATAGAGAGTCTCGTCGAAGCTCTTATCCCACAACTCTTTGCCGGTTTTCAAGTCGAGGGCTTTGATACGTGTTCCGTACCTGATTCCACTCGCGTTATCATAGGGGATATACGCATATGGGAATCCTGTAACAGGTGTATCGAACCAACTTACTTCTGCGGTTCTAAAACCTATGCCTGTTCCATAGTCTGCTATATCGCCAAAGTATGCAGCTGGCCAGCTTATGTTGCTGATAATTCTTGATTTGAAGTCGCTGCTGGATCCGATGGTGGTCCAGTTAATCAGGCGGTAAATGCCTGCTGTTGGAGTGCCATATGCTCCAGGTCCGCCAGTTGAGTTAAGCTCTTGTATGCTCAGAACATAGCCGTTGGCATAGTAAACGCTAGTTGAAAATCCTGTGATTGATGCCCATGTGGGAATAGAGACGTTCACGCTCACAGCGCCTGTTGCTGGGTTGTATTTTATGAGTCTGTTTCCACTCATTGCGATTAAAGTGGGTGTGATGCCGACTGATGATGTTGCGCCAGGGACGGCGGGCAGACCCTCGCTGTATTCGATAGCGGTAGGTGCTGGTGCGCCCGGTAGTTCCCAGAATATGTTGCCAGTCCGTATGTCGTAACATTGTAGAACGCTCTGTGCTGGTCCATTGACAGGTTTTGTTACTGCTTGGTAAGCCATTCCTTGGTAGATTATACTTGGAGTTCCACTGCCACTGGTTATGCTGTAGGTGCCAAAATCGCCTCCGATTATGCCTGACAGTTGGATTTTGCGTTTCCATGCAACATGAGCGCTATCAGGAGCTTGAACCCAAGGAGTAAAGCGTTGGTTGTCGCCTGCAAAGAATCCTGTGTTAGAGGTGTAATAGCCGTAAGTATCTGGATAAAGCTCATCCCATGTTGAGCCTCCTGATGGACCACGCCATGGAAAGTGTCCACCGATTGTCCACCACTCTCTATTTTCTGGTGCTATAGGTCTAGTCCAGTAATCAGTTGGTAGAGGTGCTTCGTGCCAAGAGGCAACCCAAGCTTCTTGGACGATTAAAGTCCTTTCTGGTGTCGAGGCGGGTTTGTAGTAAAGTGATCGAGTGTAGCTATCAGTGTAGCCTGCCTGTGAAGTTCCCGCTGGCATCGTGTAGTTACCTGCTGGGAAGTATTGTCCTGGCATATCAAACTTAATTTTCCAAGTTCCAACTTGGTCAACAGTGTACTCAAACCAGGCTGTTGAGTCAGCTCGATAAGAATCTATAGTAACAGCGTCAGTCGTTCCATCTGGCTTTGTAAAGGTGACCTTGTAGCCTGTAAAGTAACGAACGAAAGATGGCCCTGGCACGGCCCATAAGTTGACTAAGATTGTCTGACCGACACCCACAGGATTGGGTCTGAAGCTTAAGTAAGGATCAGATTTTCTTTCCATATCTGGCGTTACGCCAGCTGGAAGTCGTTGACCACCGCCAGGTTGCAGATTCTTGGCATTTGTTCCCCACCATCCCATTCCGTATTGATTGTTATCGATGTACCATTGAGCTTGCACTGTTACAATCAGCATTACAGAGGTCATCAAAAGAACTGAAATGATTACAGTTGCTTTTTTTACATTACTTGACAAATGCAATTTTCTTTTCTCCTTTCAATTTGTCAAAGCTTTAAGCTCTGCAAAAAGAAGGTATTACTTATAAGAGAATTTATAATTTTCCAAACAAACTCTTCCAGCTTTATTGTTTGAGAGTTGAAGAATTATTCTCTGTCTTCATTATGCCTTGTACTTGCTTGTTTTGAACAAAAGAAAAGGGAAATTAGGTTAGAGGCTATTTCTTAAAGCCTACTTTTTTCTGTACAACAATACTGTAGCTATAGCAACTGCAATAATTACTGCAATACCAACGCCCAAGATTGTCATCGTATAATCTGGTACAGTTATTTGTTGTTGATTATTTGTATTGTCCGGTACTGTAGCTGCGGGACATACCGCTACTGCGGTAGAGGCTAATGAACTTCCATATGAATCATCGCTTGTGAAGGAAGCAGTTATTGTGTATACTCCTTCTTTTGATGGAGTCCATGTATAACTAAAGGTTCCAGAGTAAGCGTTTGTCGTAGCTGTTCCTATATTGATCACGTTGTTCGCTGAGTCAGTTGCGGTCAGTGTTACTGGTACACCAGTCATTGTAACATTGTGCCATGTTCCATCGATTGGAAATTGCATGTGCAAGTATTCCATTTGTGTCTTCATTGAATCCTTAGATACGCATGGTGTGTTTGGTTGAGCTGGTGATTGATCTAAGACTGTGCCTTCAATGAGAACTTGTGCTCCATTGGCAATGGTTTTTGGAGATGCGGTGACTGTTGTTGCACTTTGTCCTTTGCCGAAGACGTACATGTAGCCCATGTAGACGCTGTCCATAAATAAGTAGCCATCAGCCATTGGGCCCGCGTTTCCGCGGCTTGATATGTTCCATACTCCTTTGCCAGTGGTGACGTTGACACAGTAGAATGTCCATCCTCTCGCAAGGGGCGACGTTGGCGAGTGCTCGCCGTTAGAGACGAAGAGCTTTCCATCAGCAATTTGTGGGCCGGCCCCAAAGAAGTCCATTTCTGGATACCATGGAGATTCGAATGGAGCGCATGGTGAACTGAAGTGCCAAGCTATCTTGCCTGTATCCCAGTCAATTGCGTATATGCCAGCATAGGTAAAGTCGAACATCAGGCCATAAGCTGAAGCAGCGGTGTATGCTCCGAAGCTTCCCCATGGCATGGATTCGGCTTCGCTTTTCCACAGTTGTTTACCTGAAGCTAGATCCCAGCAGTACCAGTACCCGTCGTCGAAGCGTACAGCATATTTTCCATGATCTGCGCATGCTGTGCTTCCGCTAAAGAGTGGGTAGCCGACGCCTGATGAAACGTTCCATAGAAGTTGTCCTGTTGTAAGACTTACGGCACGGATGTATACTTCAGTAGCTACTCCAGTTGCGGATGGTGTGTATGAAAGCGTGCTCACTGTTATGCCTGATTCATAATCGGTGGTGCCCAAGCTGCTGAATGGGTAAGATATATTGTTCATTATTCTGTTGGTAAAATTTGTGTCGCTTCCCGCTAATGTCCAATTAATTAGACGATACGAAGCGTTTGCTCCTGAGCCAATAGTCTGCACGCTTAGTACGTATGGGTCGCTGTAGATGGTTCCTGAGGTTATTGGGGCAATCGAGATGTTTAGAGTTACAGCTCCTGTATATGGATTGTATTTATACAGTCTTCCGTTGCTTATCGCAACTAGGGCTGCGCCGGTGCCTACCTGCGAGTTGCTGGCACCTGGCACTACTTGTCCGCTTCTGACGTAATCAATAGCTGTGGGTGGTGCGTTAATACCTGTTTGTTCCCAGTATACTTCTCCCGTTCGAAGGTCATAAGATTGCCATACGCTTGTAGGCTGGTCGTAGTAGGTACCATTGATCAGCACTTTTGCTGTTTTTGTGATGGTTTGGTAGCATCTTCCCTCGAAGATTATGCTTGGAACGCCCGTGTAGCTGCCTTCTCCTGCACCATAGAATTTTGCTCCCATGTCTCCGCCCATGATGCCTGCTATGGCTCCTTGTCTTTGCCATACAATGTGTGCACTGTTTGGTGCTTGAACGTATGGAGTGAACTTATAGTTGCTGGCATAAGAGTTTGTTTTTGGTGGAGGATTATTCATGTGGCCAACGTATGGATAGTCTCCTGTGATTGAAGCCCATTCTCTATTCATCGCTGATACAGGTCGTGTCCAATAATCAGTTGGTAATGCTGATGGTGGCCATGAAGCAACCATGTCCGCTTGTACAGTGAGTTCAACGTCTGCGGTTGATGAAGGCTTATAGTAAGCAGATTCAAGGTATATTGGGCCTCCAAACATACTTACCGTATAAGGACCTATTGCTGCGAGGCTAGGATACACAAATCCGTTGTAGTAGTATCCTGCTGGGTAATAGTCGCCTGCGAAACTGAATTTAACCTTCCATGTTCCAACTTGATCAACTACGTATTCGAACCAGGCTGTTGCGTCTCCACAGTAGGAGTTCATTGGACCGACTGTTGTTGTAGTTCCATCAGGTTTTGTGAGAGTTACAGAGAATCCCGTGTGTGCTCTGTTTACTTGCGTTGCAGGTTGAACCCAAATATTCACAAGTACTGGTTGATTCAACCCGATTGGGTTAGGACTTACACTGAGATAAGGAATCGTTTCAATCGTTGCGTTAGGGGTAACTCCAGCTGGCAACGGACCGCCCGTGTAATTTACAGTAGGAGCTTGTGCTTGAACTGGTATTGTTAATAGCGTTATAGAAGTCATGAAAAGGACTATCATGATTACAGTTGCTACTTTTCTTTGTGAATTCATTCTTATATTCTCCTTTCATTTTATTGCAAAGCTTGGAAAGAGCTTTTGCAAGAAACAGTATGTTTGTGGAACACCTTTTAAGATTTGTTGTTTTAAAGCTTTGACAATGCTCTAACTTGAAAAGGGGAAGTTTTAACAATTCGATTTTAAAAACAAAAAGAGGGAAATTGAATTAGATGTTTTTACTAGTTACTTTTTCCTGTACAGCAATACGCCAACTATGACAACTACAATCATTATTGCAATTGCTGAGCCTAAAATGGTCATGGTATAATCTATCGGCACTATTTGTTCGGGAATGTTTCTTGCTTCTGATGATGGTCCGACTGAAATTGCTGTTGAGGCTGCTGAACTTCCGTATGAGTCATCGCCCGCAAAAGAAGCTATTATTTTATAGGTTCCTTCATTTGAAGGCGTCCATACCATTTCATATGTTCCATAGTATGCGCTGGTTGTTACTGTGCCGATATTAACATAACTGCCGCTTGAATCAATTGCAGCCAATGTCCCTAGCACACCAGTCATCTGAATATTGTGACCTACGCCATCAACTGGATGTTGCAGATGTATGTATTCCATTTGCGTACTCATTGAATCTTTGCTAACACATGGTGTGTTTGGTTGAGCTGGTGATTGATCTAAGATTGTCCCTTTGATCACGACGCCTGTTCCCTTTGGTACGACAACATCGGGTGCTGTTACTGTAGTCTTAGTTTGTCCTTTACCAAAAACGTACATATATCCGTCATAACTGTTCGAAGCAGTTAGGTATCCATCGGCTACTGCGCCTGGACTCATTGCACCTGTAAGGTTCCATACTCCTTCGCCTGTAGTCACATTGATGCAGTGGATGCTCCATCCTCTTGTAATAGGTTGACTAGTAGTATGTTCAGTGTTGGAAGCGTATACTTTTCCGTCAGCAATGCGAACATTGGAATCGTAGAATGGATAATTGTCCTGATAAGGAGTCTCATAGGGATATTCTGCTGTGTACTTATACCGCCAGGCGATTTTGCCGTCGTTCCAGTTGTATGCTACAACACCATCATACTGTGCGTAAATTATCATTCCGCCATATGAGTTTATACCGTAGATTCCAAAGTTGCCCCAAGGCCAACTTGATATTTCGCTTTGCCAGAGTTCTTTTCCTGAATTTAAGTCCCAGCAGTGGAATTTGCCATCATTCAAACGGACTGCATATTTTCCATGATCTGCGACTGCGGTGCTTCCACTGAAGAAACCTTGTGTGCCTAAACTTTCGTCAGTTGTTATATTCCATAAGAGTTGTCCCGTTCTTAGACTAACACCCATTAAGCGTTGGCTATAAGAGACTGCTCCGTTGACTGCTGCCGTTGCCTCCCAACTTGCTGGAACGCCTGATGCAGGAACTGATCGTATGCTTTGTGTACTGACTGCTATCATTGATTCATAATCTGCTGTGCCTATGCTACTGAATGGAAATGACACATTGTTTAGGATGCCAATAGTAATTGTGGATGTGCCTATCGGAACGTATCCAGTAACGTTCCATTCAATTAAACGATAGTTTGGTTTAGAAGTATTGCCAATATTCTGAACGCTAAGGAATCGATCTGGAGCATACATCGTGCCAGTTGTCAGAGGTGCAATTGAAATATTCAAGTTTATATTTCCAATCCATGGATCATATTTTATGAGCCTACCACCGCCTACATATAAAAGTGACACACTCATACCTGTTGGACTGGCTTCAGTGCCAGGAACCAGCTGGACTGTACTTGTTACGTAGCTAATCATAGTAGGTACTTGCGTTAAATCCGTTCGTTCCCAATAGACTTCACCTGTACGTATGTTATAGCATTGCCAAACACTAGTTGGTTTTCCATCCACAATCTTCGTAAGAGTTTGATATCCTCTTCCAGCATAGATTAAAGATGGATTTCCGCCGCCACTAGTAAGTGACATTTGTCCCATAGTTCCACCGATCAAACCGGAAATAGCGTTTTGTCGTTTCCATACAACATGTGCAGTGTTAGGAGCTTGAACGTAAGGAATGTAACCGTAATTACTCATGTAGGTATTCGTGTTTGCTGGCCAATTAGAACCACCACCAACTATGCCTGTAGCCGGGTAATTGCCTGCGATAATCCACCATTCTCTATTTTCAGGTGATATTGGTCTTGTCCAATAATCTGTGGGTAATGCTGATGGAGGCCATGAAGCAACAAGTTGTTCTTGTACAACGAACTCATAAGGTCCATCTGAGCTTGGCTTATAATAGACTGAGAGTGGAAATTCTGCGTTTCTATCAATGCCTAATGTGCCTGAGAATTGTCCTGCTCTAGTAGTGTAATTTCCTGCTGGAAAATAGGCGCCTGCAAAATCAAACTTTAGTTTCCATGTTCCAACTTGATCTACTACTTGTTCAAACCATGCTGTTGCGTCGCCTTGAAATGAAGATAATGGACCAATTGTCTCTGTTTTTCCATCTGGTTTTGTAAATGTCACTGTAAATGCATTCTTGAAATAATGGGTAACTTGAATTGGTGGTTGCATCCACATGTTTACTAGTAAAGGTTGACCAAGCCCTACTGGGTTTGGTCTAAAGCTGAGATGTGCAACAGTTGCAAACGTCTGATCAGCCGTAACGCCTGCTGGTAATGGCATCGAACTACCATCGTGCCAATTTGTGACTCCAGGAAGAGGTGCTACTTGACCAAAAGCAGATGTGGCTGTTAAAGCAATTGAAGTCATCAATAGAATCAAAGCGATTGCAGTTGCTTTTTTCTTCGATAAACACATTTTTTTCTATTCTCCTTTTAGTTTTATCGAAGCTCGCTAAAGCCTCGATAAAAGTCAAATATTCCTATGCAATTCTTTTTAAGATTTATGCATGAAAGGATTATCTGAGTTTCATTTCGTATTTACGCAAAACTTGATGATACAGATCTTATTATAAGACGTTTTCTCTAGGATCCAACTGTTGTACTAAATTCAAGTTTTCGAGAATTTTGAAATCGTGGGCTCCATAATTTTCAACAAATCTTGTTTGCTTATTTTCACACTCTTCGTTAACATGCCAATATTGAAATTAACATATTCATTCTCTAAAACAGATTCATCCAAGAAAGTGGGCAAACCAAAAAGTTTGCCAAAAGGCGGAACAGAACCAGGTTCGCAATTAGTAACTCGCAACACTTCTTCTTTTGCTGCGAAACTCAATTTGCTTCCCACAAGCTTCTCCAATTTCTTCAGATCTATTTTTCTGTTAGCAGCTATATTTGCCAGAATGAATTTGCCACTTTTTGTTTTTAGAACCATTGATTTGCAGCCTGTCTTTAACTCAACCCCTCTAACTGTTGCTGCTTGTTGCGATGTATAGACTGGCTCATGCTCATAGAGTTGATATTCTATGTTGTTTTCTTTGAAGATGCTCAGAATTTTATCTGCCTCTTCTTTCACATGTATAACCTCATAATTTGAACTCGATTCTCAGCTAAACTATTGCTAAGGTTTTTTCCTTTTACCTTCTAATTCAATCCAAACACCATCAGGGTCTCTAACAAACGCAAGAGTTGAATCACCTTCATCCCAGGGTTCAATGGCTGAAACTCCTCCATTAGCAATAACCTTCTTGTAACTTTCTCGAACATCATCACACCAGAAGGCAAGATGATCTAACTCTGAACCTTCAACATATTCTTCAAAATATTTCTTATCAGAAGGATAATAGTTTAGTTCTAACCTTTGCTCAGAATCTTTATCCTTTAATTGAATCCAAACGCCACCATCTTTCATAGTTCCTCGACGTACTTCTTCCATTTCCATTATCTCTGTATAGAATTTGATAGAACGATCAACATCTCTTACTCGAATGCCAGTATAGATAAACTTCATTCTTAGCCACCAAACAGGAATTAAGCAGATGTCAAAACAAAAATCTTTCTTACCCAACTTTTCAAAAATGGAATTCGTAATCATCTAATTTCAGCTTGATTTCCGATGCTTATAAGTGAAATTCCATAAACATTGTACTACAACTTTCAATATGTAATTCTCCTGTGATTAATTTTGAAATGAATAGTGCGTGCTGGTCACTGCTAAGCATAAGGAGCAGGTATTTACTTATGGCGTAGAGAAATATTTCAAATAATTATGAGTTTTCTTTTAATGTATACGATAGTTGAGCTCAATAAGATTAGGATCAGAATAGCAGCAAAAGCTGTTGGTATTTCAGGTATGTTAGTAGATATCAAGTTAACCGTGATTCTGCTTGTTGACGGACTATTTGTTGCGCCGTGTTCATCAAACGAGAGAACAGTAATATTATATTGACCTGAAGCAAACAAGGTTGTATTCCAGTAGTATGAACCGTTAACTCTAATCATGTCACCTTGTTGCCATGTCCAAGGTCCATCAGCTTTAAGGTTATTGTTTATTAAGAGCAGAACTGTGCTCAAATATTTGTCTGAAGCATTGAATTTTATGGTTATTGGTCCAGAAATATCTGCTCCATTAGATGGCGTACTTATTGTTGCTTTTGTGGGTTGCGTATTATCTAAGAGTATACTTTGTCTTCTTTCCGTCTCTCCAATGGGTAAGCTGATTTGAAGGGGATACCCATCAAGTGAGGGCACAAAATTGTTTTCCCATATCCCTAATCCATAGTAAACAGTTGGAGCAACATCAACTTGGTCGCCGTCACGATTTACTCTTTTATCATTGCTAGCTAGATAAACAAACGGAGCATTATTATGTTGAGTTCCGCCCTCATCAAAACCATGATCAGCCGTAACATACACAAGCGTATTTTGAGTAATATTCAAGTCATCTAATTTGTTCAGAATTTGACCTAACCAGAAGTCACATCGCATAATAGCGTCTTCGTACAGAAGCGAATTCTCTCCACCAATAGTTGGGTTATGTCCAGCTGAATCTGGGTCACTGAAATGGAAGAAAGCGAAGAAATGGCTCTTTGAATTGTTGGCAAGAAATTGGAGTGTCAAAGGACCGACAACACTGGCATTTCTTGCGCCTGTATTGCATACATCGATCTGTGAAGGTAGATTAGAGAATATGGCTTCATGGGAGTACAGTCCCGTCGCTGCGGAGCCGGTTTCGTTTTTAACCTCCATGTGATCAAGTTTTCCAGCGATATGCGCTGTTACTACCTTGTCCTTTCCAAAATATTGCTCCACCCTCTCACCAATAGTATAACCCAGAGGTATTGAATGGAACCAATACCCATTGTTATAGACTCCCGTCTTCCACCATCGGTATCCAGTTAGTATTTGAGTCCAGCCTGATTTTGTATCAGTTCGATGATCAGAGACTGTTACATTAGCGATTGTTCCATTATTGATAAAAGATTGTAGATTTAATAGACGTCCAGCGTTCAATAATTCAAAGAGATGATTTCTTTGAACCCCATCCCAACCAATCAAGATTACATTCTTCAATTCCTTCCATGAAGAAGCATTAAGATAATAGAATCCACCTTCTAGCTTGCTATATGTTATGGTTCCCTGAACTTCTATCAAAGCATCTTTATTTGGGATTGTGAGGTTCGAAAATCTTACAACGACTGGTATTCTTGCACTTTGATTTATTTGATCTTGAAGCCAAAAATCTTCGTACATGTACACGCTTGCTAGAAACTTCACGAATCCCCTTGTCATTATCATAGAGTTGTTTAACTTAGCTATGTTTGAAGGTAGAGCCAAATAGTTTAGATCATAGAAAGTGTAATCAGCAATTGAAGTTACAGACTGCGCGCTCACAAACTGAGTTGCTGTGGATAGAGAAACAAACAAGACTATTTGAATTAATGCTACCAGAAGCAGAGCACTTAATCTCTTCTTTATAGACAAATGAATGCTCCTCAATGACGTGTATGCATAAGAGTAATTATATTTTGTTCCAAATGGTAATTGTTAGTACCTTGTTTTCAGAAGGGATTACTACATTTTTGAAGAGTGCCATATTTTTCTATATTTGATTTATCACGTCTTCCAAAAATCCTGCTCTTCCTAAGTGTTATCCTTTGGCGAAACTCTTTAAGTATTTTCAACTTTCATTATTTTTGTTTCATTTTCTCTTCTTTCTTCATTTTCTAACACTTTTCGGTAGAGAAGTAAAGCGTTTATTGCGTTAATTGCTCTTTCTGGAGTGTCATAGGTTGGTATGTGTTCTTCTTCCAACATTTCAGCCATTATTCGTGTGAAATCTCCTCCTATTGAACACACAATTATTGGCTTACCGAAAGTTACCTGTGCCTCAGTTATAGTATCAACTACATCTGATTCTATGTAAGATGTTTGAGGTAGGACAATTACTAGAATTATTCCAACGTTTGGATCTGATGCAACAGCATTTAATGCCATTCGATAACGATCTGCATCTGCATCACCTACAAGGTCTAGGGGATTGCGTGCTGTGGCATACTCTGGCAGTTTTTCTTTCAAGGTTTTGATTGTTTCTGGATTGAAACTTGCTAGTTTAATTCTTAATCTTGAAGCTTCGTCGGTACTTATGACTCCAAATCCTCCACCGTTAGTTATGATTGCCACATCTGCTTGACGTTTGGGTACAGGCTGATATGCTAAGGCTCTAGCATAATCGAATAATTCATCCACTTTCATTGCTTGAATTGTCCCAGCCTGTTCAAAAGCACCTTTGTAAATATTTGGAGAGCCAGCCATTGAACCAGTGTGAGAAAGCGCAGCACTTGCACCTTCTGTGGTCGTTCCACCTTTTAATATTACTATGGGCTTCTTCGGGGTAATTTTTGATGCAATTTTTAGAAATTCTCTTCCTCTATTAATACTCTCTACATAAACTGTAATACATGTTGTAAGGGGATCATCAACAAGATAATTTAGCAGATCAACTTCATCAACATCAATTTTGTTTCCTATGCTGATAAATTTACTAATACCAATATCTTGCGATGCAGCCCAATCTAATACAGCAGAACCGAAGGCACCACTCTGCGTTATAAAAGCTATCGAACCAAGTTTTGGACGTCTTAATCTGTATGTTGGTAAGAATAGGGTGTCTACATGACTGGACGGGTCATAAACGCCAATGCAGTTTGGACCGATAATTCTAAGTTTACTTCCAGCAATTTTATCCTTTATCTCACGTTCAAGTTGTGCCCCCTTCTCGCTTGCCTCCTTAAAACCCCCTGATATTATTACCGACGCCTTAACATTCTTAGTTAAACATTCATCGACAGCACTGGGAACTAGAGGAGCTGGAACTGCGATTACAGCAAGGTCTATTTCGTCCGGGATTTCTTTTAACGTCGGATAAACTTTGGAACCTAGAATGTTTTCTGCTTTAGGATTAACTGGATAAGTTTCACCTTCAAATTCAGACGCGACAAAATTTTTGAAGATTACATGTCCAAATTTTCTTGCTTCTCTTGAAGCTCCTATGACAGCGACCGATCTAGGTTTAAAGAATGCATCCAAACTCATCTTATTCATCTCCATTCTTCTGCTTAACAACTATTCGAGTATCAACAGCACAGGCACTATCTGAGTATGCCATTATCGGGTTAAGATCCAACTGATTTATTCTATCGTGTTCCATCATCAAGTCTGATACATTAAGTAGAATATTTACAATTGCATCTATGTTTGCTGGGGATCGCCCTCTAACACCTTCCAATATCTGTGATCCTTTTATGTCATGAATTAGGTTCAAAGCATCTATTTTCTCTATTGGTGCTACTCGGAAAGCCACGTCATTGTATATTTCAGTGAATATGCCGCCTATGCCAAACATAACTGATGGTCCAAACTGACTATCTCTGATAGCTCCAATG
Organism: Candidatus Sulfotelmatobacter sp.; assembly: GCA_035297385.1. Lineage (GTDB taxonomy): Archaea > Thermoproteota > Bathyarchaeia > Bathyarchaeales > Bathycorpusculaceae > UBA11855. Next base: position 31,857 of record DATGZD010000060.1, read on the forward strand.
ATTACTTCTGTTGCAGAAGGCATCATCTTTGAAACTAATACTCCAATAATCTTTGCTGTGGGCGCTAATTTGGGGATATCAGTAATCATTTTATTGTATTGATTCTTAAGCTCCTGTTCATCTTTGATATCCAGAATTACACCACCAACATCGGATTTGTGAATTATCTGAGGAGATACAATCTTCAAAGTAACGGGGAATCCTATTTCTTTCGCCTTCAAGACTGCTTCCTCTATGGTGGAAGTTAAGACTGATTTTGGCGTAGGGATATTATGAAAATCACATATCTGTTGAGCTTCGTTTGCAAGCAGTGAAGGCCGTCCCTCTTTCAATGCCTCTTGAATTATGATTTCACAATCTCTCATCTCAATCCTCTCTCCATTGCAGTTTCATGCTCAGTATTGCTCTGTAAGGATTCAATATATACCTGCTTCGTGATCACTTGAATATTCTGATAGAAAGTATACTGTAATTTTGATTATTCGTGATTCATAAATTACTGTCTGACTTATCACAGATGATAGATCTAAAAGAATTCATTATTCTTGATTTCTTAAAAATAACTTAGACCTCTGCCAGAGCAATCAGAATTATTACGGCTCCGACTATGGCTCTGATCAACCTAATCAGATGTTCAGAATAGGTTTGCCCGCGATACTTCATTATACTAAAAAGACCATCTACGATAAGCCAAATACCAAATGCAATTAGAGGCAATGAAAGAATATTCAAATCAACACCTTTCAGTTTTTTGTAGGTTAACCGTTCTCTTTCTGCATCTTGTGATCGTAAGATAGTGATTTCAAGTATGCATTACAAAGGGCATGCTAATAGCTACTTGTTGTTGTTATATAACAATCACATAGCCTTAACTTTAGAGAAGATTAATCATAACATAGACACTTTTAGTAAGGAATAATTGTTTTGTCGTCACTTCAAACGCAAGCTGTAACATTGCTAGTCTCAATATTACTAGTTAGTCTTAGTTTATGCCACTTTCTATGTAATCATCAATGGACAAATGAATCAATAATCAAGGCGCCTTATGACAGTGCACTCAAAACGACTACCAGATATACTACGTCAGCTGCGCCACTTGTTTCTAATGATTCAAACTGGGCAGGTTATGTGCGACTTCAGACTTACAAAATCCTCAAGCAACTGTTGCTGGTGTTAGTGCCTCATGGGTGGTTCCGAGGGTTATAACATCAGTTCAAAATGAATTTTCAGCAATATGGATAGGCATCGGAGGTTTCTTTGACCAAACACTTATCCAAACAGGAACTGAACAGGATTCAATCCAAGGGCAAAGCGAATACTCAGCATGGTATGAACTCTTACCGCAGAATTCTGTTACAATAGATACGATAACTGTCTCGCCTGGTGATCAAATAAGTGCTTCAATACAGTTGGTTAACTCAAACACTAATGAATGGATAATCGACATAAAAGATATAACAACAAATCAAGAATACAATAGCAATTTCTTCTATGCAGCATCTAAATTGTCAGCTGAATGGATAGTTGAAAGACCTGAAATAAGTACTCGACGATCACAGGGTACTTTAGCAAACTTGGCAAACATTGGAAATGTTGTATTAACAGGCTGTCAAGCAAATATAGGTAGTAAAAGCGGATCTATTAGCAGTTTTCCTGTTACTGAATCAGTTATGTATAGTACTGTAGATAGAAAAAGCGGTGCAGGCGTATCACAATTAGCAGCTGTTTCAGACCTTACAGGTAATGGTTCAAGTTTTGCGGTTGAGACATCACCGTTAGCTGTTCCAGAAATGTCCTTTTGAGCAAGCCTTACAATAATTATGGGAGCTACAACGTTTGTTGCGTTAGCCAAGAGGCACATTCAACTAAGAAAAGGTCTTATCTAGTTTTTTTCTGAATACTATTCCTTGTTTCTTTTTATAATAAGTATGCTGCGAATTCAAATTCATAGTGCATAATTATATATTCAAACAATGTACTGGTTCCAAAAGGAACAGCTGGTATACTTATTGAAGAATTCTGAATGTACAATCTACATTATGTTTAAGGATAGATGGATACAGAAATTCAGAAAAGAAGAAAATAGTTGGATATTGACTAGCTCAAATGGAACAAAACGACCTTGTACTGCTGAACAGATGGTTTCTCATCTGCTTCCAGCTTTAGCTGGCATAAAAGGACCAAACGTCACCGTAAAAGTCGAACGAGACACTAAGGCTGAATTTTAATCTTCTTCTTTTGCTTATGTGCAACAAAACTAGATTTCTTTGTTACCCTGCTTCTCATGAAACGCTGTGCTATATTGAAAATGTTGGTGGACTTCAATATCCTAAATACAACTAGGATTTCTATTCGTCCAATAGCCATTGCAAAGATTAGCAGCCACTTGTACATTAAAGGAATTGTCACGGTTGTGATTCCCATACTAATTCCATTTGTTGTTATGGCAGAACCAACTTCAAAAACAGCATCAATAAATGGTATGCCAATTGTTGAAAAAATCAAGCTTAGAATAAATAAAGCAATAAAGAAACTCGCTATACTAATTATAACTATTTTTAGTTCTTCACGATCCGTTCTTTTGCCCTTTTTCCGTAAACTATCGATGAGAAAGTGAATTTTTTGAATTCTTATTCCACCAGCCATACTAAACGTACAACCGCCTACCAATCCGATTAAGATAAAAATTATCTTAGCAGCAACAGGAGTAGCCGCTACGTTAATGTAGTCTGCACCTGTCGAAGACATCATACTTATGACATGAAACAATGAATCAAAAGGATTTATCCAAGCAAGAATTGCAAGTAAAATTGCAGCACCAAAAATTATTTCAAGGTATAATTTAATTTCTGGCGTTAACATGTCACGAAACTTAAAACGAAAGAAGTTATAGTGAAAACCAAAATGAACTGAACCCAGTAACATGAGAATAAGAATACTTATTTGCAAGATACCAATCTCAGCGGCAATTTTAGGTGCATAACCACCAGTCAAAATATCGATGGCAAGAGTACTCGCTACGATAATATTAGAAGAATATACAACATAGAAGATGGCAGTGAATATGACTGTAAAGATAGTGTATATCAGAAGAATTGATAAGAATACTTTTTTGAGATTGCTGCTTAATTCATCTATGCCGAATGCTTCGGCGAAATTGCCGAGTCTATGAGTTGGATATAGAAATGCTACGATGAGATAAACAAAACCAATACCGCCTATAAATTCAACGTAACTGTGGTAGAAAAATAAAGACATAGGTAAAGATGCAGTATTTGTAATAAATGTAAAACCAGTAGTTGTAAAACCACTAATTGTCTCAAAATAGGCGTTTGTGAAAAGATCGAATAGATTTGAGCTATTAAACACGTTATTCCATATGAACGGTATGCTCAATATCAATGGTAGAATAGTAAAGGCTATGAACATAAGCCAAAGAGATGTGTTCTCATCTAGTTCTTTACGTTCACAGAAAGAATTGAATATAAATCCCATTCCAAAAGACACAAAACAAGTGGCTCCAATGCTGGTAGCTGCCTGAGTTTCGCCGTTGTAAAGCCCTATCATTATAGGCAAAATCAAAAGTAATCCAGTTATCTGTAGAAGAAAGCCAAGGTTAGCGACTACTTTGCGCACAGTCTCCAAGTTTTACCCCCAAATTAGCAAAACACACTTACTTGGTATGCTCGCATCATTCAGCGCAGACCCAAAACGTGAAGCCTGAGAGTGATAAAGCTAAACCAATGGGATAATCGAGAACAATACTTTGCATAACACCGTCAAGCATGAACAGACAACCGATAATTAGTAGAAGAATAATCAACAATTTTCTTCTATTTTCCATTTGTTACTACCTTGCGTGTCCAATTAAGGATATTTCACCACATTCTTCTTACAAGCTAATTAATGTTTTTTGAAAAAGATAGTTCACTAATCTGCAAAGCCAATTGCGGTATTTCATTTTTTGATTCTAGAATTTTGCATCATAGAGTCTGCATTTGGATTTTGAGGCTGAATTTTGGGAGTTATCTTTGTCGCAGTTATAGGAAAATGAAGTTTTGATCGGCGAAGGGCTTCAATATCGAAAAACACAACCTCAAGTGTCAAAAGTGGCTGGAAAATGCAATCGTATGGTTTAAACTGATAGAAAATTTTAAACCCAAATAGCTACATACATCTTAATGATAGTGCATTTTCTTGGAAGACATAACTTCAATTATTTCTCAATGTGTTGATTTAACACTGTCTCAGCTAGAGTTCGTTGATAAACCGGCTCTGTACCATTTTCTCGAAGAATACTACGGGATTCAGCCTAACGAAATTGGGAATAATTTTAATGTTTTTCATGACATCATTAAACAACTTTTCGGCGTTAATCATTATAAGATTGAGAGACTGATGATTAAAGTCCTTCATGCAAAGACTACAAACGGAACTTACAATCACAGTTCTGAAATTGCTGCTTTTGCTTCCATATCTAATGTCTTTATGGAGGACATAAAAGAAAGAGTTGAACGCAGTAAGGAATTGGCTGATTCTAAACTATATACCAAACATTTAGAAGACAAAGTACGGGCATATGATGATAAACTGAAATCTGCGGAGCGTATGGCTGCGATTGGACAAACTGCAGGCATGGTTGGTCATGATATTAGAAACCCACTGCAGGCTATCATGGGCGATTTATACTTGATTGATTGTGATGTAGCTTTTTTGCCCGAAGGTGAAAATAAAACGAACATACAGGAAAGTATCCGTAGCATACAAGCAAATTTAGCGTATATAGAAAAAATAGTTGAAGATTTGCAGGATTATGCTAAACCTCTAATTCCATGTATAACATGCATTGATTTCAAGAAAGTAGTAGAAGATGTGTTGCTTATTGTGCCTATCCCAAGTAATCTTGATGTTTCAGTTGATATAGCTGACGATTTTCCTGAATTAGCTACTGATTTCTCAATGTTAAAACGAGTGTTATCTAATTTGGTGAATAATGCTGTTCAAGCTATGCCAAACGGTGGAAGGCTCAGCCTGAAAGGGTACAAAACAAACAGTATTGTGTGCGTTGTGGTTGAAGATACAGGTGTAGGTATTCCAGAAGAGGTTAAATCTAAGATATTCCAACCTATGATAACTACTAAATCTAAAGGTCAAGGTTTTGGTTTAGCTGTTGTTAAACGTCTAGTTGAAGCATTAAATGGAACAGTAAGTTTTGAAAGTCAAATAGGAAAAGGAACTAAATTCATAATAAGTTTACCTGTTTAGCGTATTTCTACAAATGCTTATAATCAAATAGTTGGCAATCGTCTCGAGCTACAAGACAATCTAAGTTGGATGTACATGCTCATCCTGGTTTTTGAGGTAGGATACGTCATGAGAGGTATCTGGCATGTACAACCCCAAAATAGTTAAGACATTGTTTCTTTACTCAGTTACTCATGCAGAAAGACTTCTTGCCCCAGTTTATCGCACCTTGCGGAATGAATTGTGGAATATGTGTAGCGTTTTTCGGATATACATTAACTGGGAAAAAGAGGAAACAAACTTGTAATACCTGCAGGTCCAGGAAAAGTAAATGCGCATTCATAAAACAGCAATGTAACAAACTAGCATCTAAACAAATTGAGTACTGCTTTGAATGTGCAACTTTTCCATGTGAGCATCTAAAAAAACTTGACGAGCGTTACAGGAACAACTATGGAATGAGTATGATTGAAAACCTAAACTACATCAAATCAAATGGCGTCAATCAATTTCTAAAACGAGAGCAAGACAGATGGAAATGCCCGAACTGTGGTGGGACAGTTTGTGTTCATAATAGAAAATGTTACAGTTGCAGTCCTTAGAAACAGAACATAATTACGTCTGCAATGTTGGTTGAATTGTTGTCTATACCTTGTCTGTTATCAGATTGCAACTACTCAAGGATCATTAATGAGGTTACTAAGGTTTAAGACACCCATGTTAACGCTATAGAACTATATAGTTTATTGGGATTACGCCTATGTATGAGCTGCCTATATATAGTTTTGAGACACGAAATGAGGTGAATGAAAATGCTTTCAAGAAATTGTGATGGATGCTCGCAACTAAGAGTCTGCCATAAACGATATGAAAGAGTGACAAAAGGTGAAAAAGTTTACTGTCCAGACGGCACTGCACATCTTGTAGATGAAACTACTGACACTCAAAATATTGGTTTGATTGAGCATCAAACAGAATTGTTATCATCAGCCTAAAACTTCTCTTTATGTTTTTTTTGAATTTTTGCAATCATACATCTTTTACTCAATAGGTAGTGCTTGTTGTATACTTGTTTATTCTATGCTAGCCAAGGTAACAATGTAATCAGCTGTATCAGCACACAAATCGGCAGCTTGCTCCATGAATTCAATCATATCATCAAAGATCACCATTGCACCACAGTTAGTTTTATCTCCATATTTTACAAACAACGATTTTGTTTTCAGATAAGTTTGATCAATTTTATGTTCGATATCTTCCACTTTATGAGCTCCAGCTATCGCTTCAGCGGGATCATTTGAAATTGCATCAATACTACCTCTTAGAACCTGTGCAGTTTCAACAAGGTCATCTGTCATCTCTACTGCCAAGTTTAACATTTCAGGAGGCATCTGAGCATCAATTAACATTTCAATACAGCGTGCTGCATCTTTGGCATCATCAGCTACTGTATCTAAACGTTTAACAAGATGAAGCAAATCCTCCCTGTAATCAGAAGCTAAAGCAGCACCTTTAGAAAGTTCTTTAAATGCCGCTGACCTAAGTTTATCAACTTCTTCTTCTGTTTTAAACAAATCTTCAACAAGCTTTTTTGTTTCAGTCTTATTTCCTTTACAATAACTCTGCATAGCTTTGTTAAGAAATACTATTGTGTCAAGGGCTTTGACTATTTGTTTATGTGCTAATTCTAATCCTTCTGTTCTATGACGTTTTTCAAACCAATTCAAACTTCTTTCCATACTACATCACCTTAAAGTCACTTTTTTTCCAGTAGCTATGTAAACTATTGATTCGCAGAAGTACATTGTGTGGTCTGCAATTCTTTCAAGATACCTCACGACGAGCAGGCTTGAAATTGTACATTGATTGGTTATACCTGCTTCATTAACTAGTTTCTCTAGGAAATCATAGTACATTTCATCAACTTCTTCCTCAGATTTCGTTACTGATGTTGCGAGATCAGAGTTAAAGTTCTTGAGAGCAGATAAACTTGTTTTAACCATCTGGAGAACTTCTTCACTCATCTCTTCGACGAGATCTTGAATCCATTTATTGCATTTCTCCAATGCACCAAATCGTTTGTTGATGAAGGAGATGTCCCAAGCATATCGACCATACCGTTCAAAATCATAAGCAATTTTGATGTAAGAATTGATTATTCTTAGGTCAGATGCGACAGGTTGATATTTTGCGATTAGACTGAAAGCTTTCTCCTCCACATCTGTCGTCATGGCAACTAACATCTCAGAAAGCTCACAAACATCTTCGGATGAATCTCGACCCCTAATATAGCCACGAAGTGATAGAGTCAAAGCTTGTTGTGCAGCCTCACCCATCTTGAAAACTGTCGCCGTTAACTCATCCAATCCTCTATCTAATAGTCTATGCATACTTTTACCTTAACCGAACTTTCCTGTTATGTATTTTTCTGTTAACTCGCTTTGTGGATTTTCAAAAAAATCTTCTGTTTCTCTAAATTCAATAAGTTGACCCAAATACATGAAAGCAGTAAAATCAGAAACTCTCGCTGCTTGCTGCATATTATGTGTTACAATAACAACAGTGTATTGATTCTTTAACTCAACAATAAGCTCCTCAATTTTAGCAGTAGCGATAGGGTCAAGTGCTGAGCAAGGCTCATCCATAAGAATAACTTCAGGCTGTAAAGCGATTGCACGTGCGATGCAAAGTCTTTGCTGCTGACCACCAGAAATACTTGTTCCTGGCTTTTTTAAATCATCTTTGACTTCATTCCACAATGTCGCTTGCTGAAGGCTTCTTCTTACTATCTCATCGAGATCTTGACCTTTTCTTGCTCCAGATAGTCTTAAGCCAGCAGCAACATTATCATAGATTGACATAGTCGGAAATGGGTTTGGTTTTTGAAAAACCATGCCAACCCTTCTCCGAATTATCACTGGATCAACATCACTTGCGTAGATATCTTTATCATCCAACAGAACTTGACCTGACGTTTTAGCGTTAGGAACAAGTTCATGCATCCTATTGAGACATCGTATGAATGTTGATTTACCACAACCTGAAGGTCCTATTATTGCAGTTACAGCATTAGCTTTGATATTCAGGTTAATGTTCTTTAGAGCTTGCTTTGTTCCAAACCATGCGTTAAGTTCGATGCTCTGCATTTTTACCTCAGTTATACCGGAGTTCATCTTGAGATTCGCCCCCTACTTGCTATTCTTACGCTTATATTCAGGGCCAAAACCATTAAGATTAAAATCAATGATGCTCCCCACGCTTGCGCTTGTATCTCAAGAGATGGTTGACGTGAATTCAGAAAGATTCTCAGAGGCAACGCATCCATTGGTTGATTAAAACCTTGAAAAAAGTAACTATTGCCTAGAATCGTTAGAAGTATAGGTGCTGTTTCACCTGCAATTCGGGCGACAGCTAATAGTGAACCTGTAATTAAGCCACCTTTAGCTGATGGCAATACAACACTTAAAATAGTTCGCCATTTACGGGCGCCTAGAGCCATTGATGCTTCACGTATACTGTTTGGAACAAGCTTCATGGATTCTTCTGTTGTTCTGGCTACAATTGGAATAAGCATAAAAGAAAGAGCTATGGCTCCGGCGACAGGTGAGAAAGTACCGATTAAGCCAATGACTATGATACTGTAAGCTGTGATGCCTACAACTATAGATGGAAACTCTGTGAGGATATCGTTTGTTGTTCTCATCCAAGAAGCATACTTGTTGTTTCCAAACTCTGCAAGATACACTCCAGACAAAATGCCTAATGGAATTCCAATCAAACTGGTTAAACCAATGAGTATTAATGAACCTTGAATTGCTGGTCCAATCCCACCTTGCAATCCATTGGCAGTTAGAAACTGTAAGCTCAATTGAGGAACGCCTCGAACTATAACTTCAAAAAGAATGCTTAGCAAGGGAACAATGGCTATGATGACACAAAGCAGACATAGTATAAAGAAAAGCTT
>DATGZD010000061.1:0-5883 GCA_035297385.1 Candidatus Sulfotelmatobacter sp.
AATATGATTGGACCTGGAAAAGGAATTGACACTAACAAATACTTTGTAGTATGTAGCAACGTACTTGGAGGGTGTAAAGGCTCAACGGGTCCCGCTTCAATAAATCCAAAAACTGCAAAACCCTATGGACTTGATTTTCCAATAGTAACCATAAGTGATATGGTTAATGCACAAAAATATCTTATTGATTATTTAGGAATCAAGAAACTGCTCTCTGTTATAGGCGGTTCGATGGGTGGTATGCAAGTATTGCAATGGATGGTTTCATATCCTGAGCGAATATGTTCGGCAATACCGATTGCCACGGCGATGAAACATACGCCCCAACAAATCGCTTTCAATGCAGTTGGTCGACAGGCAATTATGGCAGACCCAGATTGGAGAGGCGGCAACTACTATTGCTCCTCAGGTCCTGCAAGGGGATTAGCTGTCGCCAGAATGGTAGGGCACATAACGTATATGAGTGACGCTTCTATGGCGGAAAAATTCGGTAGGAGAACAAAGCCAGAAAAAACTGCTTTCAAGTTCAGCGAAGAATTTGAAGTTGAAGGCTACTTAAAGTATAGAGGCGACAGCTTTGTGAAACGTTTTGATGCCAATAGTTATCTCTACATTACTAAAGCTATAGATTATTTCGATATCCTAAATGGGCACTCTTTGGATAAGGTCTTTAGAAACTTAAAAGCTAAGGTGCTAGTTTTAGCCTTCAAGTCAGATTGGCTTTATCCTTTACATCAATCACAGGAAATTGCTAAAGCATGCAAATTATGCGGTGTTGATGCAAGCTACTGCGAATTGAATGGCAACTACGGACATGATTCTTTCCTTCTAGAAATCGATGAACAATCAAAACTAATTAGTAATTTCCTAAGAACAGTGTTAAATAGAAACGGCAATGACATCACCAAGCATGAGAAAAATTGAACATAAACTGATTTCAGACTGGATTAATAAAGACGCGTCTGTCTTGGATTTAGGTTGTGGCGATGGTGAACTGCTTTCGTTACTTGTTAGTGAGAAACAGGTTCATGCACAAGGAATAGAATTAGACCAACAGGCAACACATAGCTGTGTGGCTGCCGGATTAAGTGTTTTTCAAGAGGACATTGATACTGGTTTATCTGAATTCAGCGACAAGAGTTTTGACTTTGTGATTTTGAACCAGAGTTTTCAACAAGTCAGAAAGCCAGATTTCGTTCTAAAAGAAGCTTTGCGGGTGGGTAAAAAGGTGATTGTTAGTTTTCCTAACTTCTGCTATATTACTGATCGAGTTCAAATCTTCTTTAAAGGAAGAGTTCCAGTTACAAGTTCTCTGCCCTATGAATGGTATGATACCCCAAACCTGCATTTCCTAAGTATCGCAGATTTTAAGGACTATTGCAAGAAAAAGAACATTAAAATTGAAAAATTCGCGTTCCTATCCAAAACAAAGAGAGTCAAATTCTTGCCCAATCTGTTCGCTACAATTGGCATTTTTCTTCTGTCATCAAATTAATTTAGAAGTAGAGGTTCAAGTTTTGTTCCATAACTGTTCGTGAATTGTCCGACGGCGCTTATATTTGCAAATCATAACACAATTCTAGTGAGGTTGATAACTGGCAAGGGTGTCAAACCCAAACTAGCGCCTCTTGATGGGAAAAGAAGGAAGGCTTTTCCTCCATTTCTCCTTTCACCTTTCTTCTTTACCCCATCAAGCTTCTTTCAAAATTTCAAAAATGTCAGATATACTTTGGTTTTGCATTTGTTTATGTACTTATTTGACGATGAAATTTAGGGAAGAATTTTGGCACTCTTTTTGGTATTCGCTGTATGTATCACCAAACCTTTCAAATAGCTTTTTCTATCTTCTAATGTAGTAGTTATGAAGTAGGTTATTGCCAAGTCAACGATTATGATTATGCCTACTATAACTATCCCCGTTATCAGAAAAATTCCTGTTATGATTACACTATATGCCCAATAAGGGTGTCTTACAACTGAAAAGGGTCCAGACGTAACTAGCCGCTGGTTTTCTGATTGCAGGTTCGGCTTCAATTCAATATAACTAATTGTTGCTTTTATTCCTATTAGTTTAGCAGTCCAAGCGTGGAGAATGATCGCAGCTACTATTAGTACAATGCCTACAACAAGAGAGGGTGTGCCAAGAACCACCTCGTAGTCAAGGATTGCTCTCAATGAATATGATAAAGGCAATAGGTAACCATTCTAAATAATACCACAAAATATGTCCAAACACCTAACTTTCTTCAAAAATAACAGCAAAATGTAACTCAATTAGAAACATGGGAACAATAGACCACATCATTATGAAAATAGATCAGGCAAAAGACAAATATTGATCATACACTACATAGATTAAGTGAAATTTTTGAAGCCCATTTATTTAGATTACAATGCCACAACACCAGTTGACTCACAAGTCTTAAAAGCTATGCTTCCTTTTTTCGAAGATTGTTTCGGAAATCCCTCAAGCAGTCACTTTTATGGTAAGCCGGCAAAAGAAGCAGTCAAGAAAGCAAGAGCGCAGGTTGCCCAGCTAATCGGGGCAAAACCGAGTGAAGTTCTGTTTACAAGCGGTGGAACCGAGAGCAATAATCATGCGATAATTGGAACAGTGTTTGCTAATATGGAAAAAGGAAAACACATAATCACTTCTAAGGTTGAGCATCCAGCAGTTCTTGAAACAGTAAAATATCTCCAAGACCGATTCAGCTTCAAAATAACCCATTTGCCAGTAGACAAATATGGTATGGTCAGTCCTTCAAACGTAGAGAAAGCAATTACTTCTGAAACAACGCTCATAACAATAATGCATGCCAACAATGAAGTGGGAACGATTAACCTCATTGAAGAAATAGCAGAAATAGCAGAAGAGAAAAGCATAACTTTCCATACTGATGCTGCTCAATCATGCGGCAAAATACCTGTTAATATTGATGAGCTTAAGGTTGATCTTCTAACGATTGCAGGACATAAACTCTATGCTCCAAAAGGAATCGGGGCCTTATACATAAGAAATGGAATAAAGCTTGACAAGTACATTCATGGAGCAGGACAAGAACAAGGCAGGCGAGCTGGAACAGAAAATGTTCCCTACATAGTAGGACTCGGCAAAGCTTGCCAAATAGCCTCCAACAACTTGCCCACTTATAGCCAAAACATCAAGACACTAAGAGACAGACTACACAAAAACCTGCTAGACGGATTAGGTATAGAAAGAGTCACTCTCAATGGCAATCCTGAGAAACGGCTACCTAACACACTCAACATAAGCATACAAGGCATAATAGGAGAAGAACTGTTACAACGCACACCTGAAATAGCAGCATCTACAGGTTCTGCGTGCCATGCAGGTTCTACAGAACCATCAGCCGTGCTACTTGAGATGGGCATTCCTAGGGAACAAGCTCTAGGAGCTTTGCGCTTGAGCCTTGGCCGATGGACAACTTCAGAGGAAGTAGATGAAGCGGCTAAACTGATTGCGCATAATGCAATAAGCTGAGAACTGTTAAGGTTAGCGCGCGCTCGTCTTCCATAAACGATTAATTAAGAGGAGATCTCATAATCTCAATGGCTTTAGCGATGGATGCTGATTTTGAAACTATTACCCTGCAAGTTCGAGATTATATTTTTCCAGAGTGTACTTGCAGAGTTGAAGATATGGTGAAGGCAATACCTCACGTCGTTGACGCTAGTTTTGACTCCATAAACAACGTGCTTACTGTCAAAATCCATAGAGGTATGGCTTCTGCTAGCGACATGATAAAGGAACTGAAGAAATGCAAGATACAATGTGAGCAACGTGTGTCCGAGCGTGAAATACTGCAAACTAAACATGAAGCTATGGAGCAAGGTCATCATGAAATGACTGGCATGGAACATAAAAGTGTGGAAATGAAGAAATCAGCCGCTCATGATCACCATGCTATGATGGCGGCTGAATTTAAGAGACATTTTATTGTAGCGGCTATTTTCACTATTCCTGTTCTAATATTATCTCCATCTATTCAGAATTGGGCAGGATATAGACTTCCACCTTCTCCTATATGGCCAGCTTTGCTGCTCATTATGGCTTCGATAGCCGTGCTCTATGGAGGTTTTCCATTCTACAAAAGAGTTCCAGCTTCACTTAGAATACACACTCTTGACATGAATGTTTTAGTAACAATAGCTCTCTTATCGGGATACTTGTATAGTGTGAGTATTACTGTTGGTTTACTTTCAGCGATGGATTTTTACTGGGAAATAAGTACACTAGCAGCTTTCCTTCTTTTTGGACATTGGATGGAGATGAGAGCTCAGGGAGCAGCTGCTGGAGCAGTAAAATCGCTTGTTAAGCTAATTCCACCAACCGCTAATTTAGTAAAAAATGGTCAAATTATTCAAGTTGACACTTCCGAGCTTAAGGTTGGCGACATAGTTCTCATCAAACCAGGAGAAAAAGTTCCTATAGACGGTATCGTAATTGAGGGTGAATCCTCATTAAATGAATCTATGATAACAGGCGAATCAAAACCTGTCTCTAAAAAAGTGGGAAACAATGTTATTGGCGGAACAATCAATATAGAAGGTGCTATACGTGTTAAAGTGGCAAAAACAGGCGAAGAGACAGCAGTTGCCCAAATTATAAAGATGGTTGAACAAGCAATATCTTCAAAACCTGCAGTGCAACGACTCGCCGATAGAGCTGCAAACTACTTGACATTAATAGCTATTTTTGTAGGAGGCGGAACCTTCATTTTTTGGTTTGGAACTGGTGCAGGGATACCATTTGCTTTAGCTCTCGCTATCACAGTTATTGTAATTGCATGCCCGCATGCATTGGGTCTAGCTATTCCAGCAGTAACTACGATTTCCACGACTATGGCGGCCAACAATGGAATGTTAGTCAAAAATGCCGAAGCTTTAGAGATTGCTAAACTTATTGATGTAGTAGTTTTTGATAAGACTGGAACACTTACCAAGGGCGAATTTGGAGTCACTGATATTGTCAAACTTGGTAATTGGAGTGAAACTCAAATTCTTGAAAATGCAGCAGCCTTAGAAGTAAATTCTGAACATGTCATCGCAAAAGGAATAGTTAAGAAGGCACAAGTAGACCATCTGAAAAATAAGAGAACAGAAAAGTTTGTAGCTATTTCAGGAAAAGGAGCTAAAGCAGTCATCGGTGAAAATCAAGTGTATGTGGGCAACGCTTACCTCATGCAAGATTTGAAGATAAGTTATGAACAGTTTGAACCTGAAATTTCTCGACTTTCATCACAGGGAAAAACGGTTGTATATGTTTCTACAGCAAAGCAAATTCAAGGATTGATTGCCCTGGCAGATTTAATCAGAGAAGAGTCTAAAGAAGCCATTAAAAGGTTGAAAGCTGAAGGTTTAGAAGTAGCTATGCTTACAGGTGATAATAAGCAAACTGCAGCTTATGTTTCAAAAGAATTGGATTTAAACACATTCTTTGCGGAGGTTCTACCAGATCAAAAAGCCAATACAATAAAATCACTACAAGATAAGGGAAAGCGAGTTGCCATGGTTGGTGATGGCATCAATGATGCTCCAGCACTGGTTCAATCCAACGTTGGCATAGCAGTTGGAGCTGGAACAGACGTGGCAGTGGAATCAGCTGATATCGTTCTAATTAGGAATGATCCTCGGGATGTAGCTAAACTTGTAACGCTTAGTCGAAAAACTATGAGAAAAATGAATGAAAATTTAGCCTGGGCAACAGGCTACAATGTTATTGCGATTCCAATAGCAGCGGGTATTCTTGTTCCATTTGGAGTGGTTCTTCCCCCAGAAATTGCAGCAATAACGATGACACTCAGTTCTATCAGCGTGACGGTGAATGCCCTATTACTTAGAAGAGCCAAAATCTAACTTTAT
>DATGZD010000062.1:0-30994 GCA_035297385.1 Candidatus Sulfotelmatobacter sp.
ATCCGCACGGGATAGGATTCACCGAGAATACTTACAGGTGAAACGCCGTCCAAGATTTGCCGCCCCAGAGTTCCAACCGCTTGGTATCCTACGAAAATAAGTGTGGATTCAGGACGACTTATCTCTCTAACTAGATGATGCTTAATTCGTCCTCCTGTAATCATCCCCGAACCCGCCATAATGATTGTTGACCCTTTGATCAGGTTGATCGCCTTGGATCCTTCAACAGATTCGACTAGCTTCAATCCTGAAAAGTCAAAGGGTGTTTGCCCATCCTTGAAGAGTTCCAGAGTTTGATTGTCAAAGTACTTCTTGCTTTGTTCAAAGACCTTCGTAATTTCTACAGCCAAAGGACTATCAAGAAACGTCACAATGTAAGGAATTCTTTTTGCACGCGCCAACAAGCTAATATGGTACAATAGCTCTTGGGCTCGTTCAATCGCAAAGGTTGGGATAATAACGTTCCCGCCAGCTTTTATCGTGTAATTAATTGTGTTGGTTAGTTTATCATCAATATCTTGTAGGCTATCGTGATTTCGATCTCCATAGGTAGACTCCATGACCACATAATCTGCCCTCTCAAATACTGTGGGGTTGTTGAGTAGAGGCGTGTCAAACTGGCCAATGTCGCCTGAGAAGATAATGTTTCCCGACCCGGACTCGTCTTGGAAAACGATCTCAATCATGGCTGAGCCAAGGATGTGGCCGGCATCGTAAAAACAAACCTTGACTTGATCATTTAGTGGCAAAAACTCTTCATATGGAACGGCTTTAAGGAGGGGAAAGCACTTTTCTACATCTTGGACTGTATATAAAGGCGTTTCTGGATAGGGTTCCTTTTGTTTTTCATTGCTGTTTCGGTTTTTCTTGAAGGCAGCGTCTTCTTCTTGAATTCGAGCCGAATCCAAAACAACTATTGGGAACAACTCCTTCGATGCAGCGGTTAACAGAATATCTCCATGAAACCCGTCTTTGACAAGCTTAGGAATAAGTCCGCAATGGTCTTGATGAACATGGGTGAGGAGGAGATATTGGATCTGGTCTGGAGGAACAGGGAACGGCTCCCAGTTTCTTTGGGAATAGTCCCGTTCCTGAAACATGCCGCAGTCGACCAGGATTTTCATTCCAGATGTTTCCAGTAAGTAACTTGATCCTGTAACTTGATGTGTTGCGCCTAAGAATTCTATTTTCATGATCTTCTTTCACTACCTTGTTATTTCTCATTTCTGCCCTATGAGTTCTTCGTATTACGCTTTTAGCATACGACGAAGCTCTTTGTATACTACTCTTGGGACTGGGCAGTGGCATGCCTAGCGCGCGCTCCAGCACCTTTTACCAGTAAAACTAGCAAGAGTCCCAAAGGCAGTCCATGCAGACATGAAGCGCTCGTTAAGCGTTTTTTCTATGCTCTTTTTGATAGGGTCGCCCGTCAGAAATGACTCGTGTTAAAGTAGTATCAACTGAACCAGCGATAAACCTACCGTCAATGTAAAGGGCTTCCCACGGCGCGCGCTTCAGATTTCCCCCTAAATGAACTCCTGGATACTGGATGAAGAACAAAGGGGAGTTTGAAATTTCCAAGTTGACTTTAGTGGTTGCTATGGTTTCTGCGCATAGATTGTCTCTGTCTTGTAACCTATTCTTATCCATTCATCGTACAGATACGCGTAAATCGTGTAGAACCCCGTTTCCTGGGGTGTGAACTCAGTGGTGTAACGGGCTTCCTCCCCAACTTGAAGATCCTTTATATCTATTTTAGCCTGCTGTTCATTCTTTCCTGAAGGGGTTTCTACCCAAAATTCCAGTTTCAATCCACCATTCTTTCTCAAGCCCTTAACGGTTGCCTCTGCACTGATGGTCTTCCCAATGGACGTATATGGGTTTGAAAGCACTAGTAGGGCACTGATTTTTGCTGGTTCGTCGCTTATATGGAGATTCGTCCAACTGGATTCCCACCAGAAGAATTTTTCATCCTTACGCCCCTTGAGCGTAGCGTATACATCAGCTGATCCTATTGCATTAACCCGGAAAACCACTTCGTTCTTCCATTCCGGTCCCAACTTCGCAATGTGGTGTCCAGCCCCCTCCCACCATGATCCATAAACTGTTAGATTATATGTGTCCACAGAGTGCAATTGCACGTCAAGATCAGCAAGAGTTTCCTTTCCTATGTTTTCTAGTTTCAACGTTACCCAGTTGGTTCCTTTCTCTATCTCCGTGGGGTTCAATTCGTACTTGATAGGATACTTGTATTTTGGCAACATTTTTTCACCTCCTTTCAACTTTGTGTTTCTTATCCTTTCTATAAGCAGAACTTAGCAGGATCTTAGCCTGCGCCCATGTTGCAGCGACTTCATGGAAAAAGAGTGATTTGACACTACTAAACCCGCTAAACGCTGCCATACCGCAAGTAGTCTCGAACTCTCTTAAACATTATGTGACTGCCACATAGAACGAAAAAGGGAAGGTAAAATTGTTCTATCTTGATCTTCTCCAAATTAGTAACAACCTGATAATGTATACGATTATCGCTCCAAAAAAGCACACCATATGCAAAAATGTATGAGTCTAATCAGCCAGAATTCCAGCAGTAAGTAGGGGATTATAAGTCGATGGATAGAACAGCTGAATGTCCGTATAAATTTGTGAATCAAGCAGTATATGTATGTATATTCCTGCGAATGCCGCCACTAATATTCTCATAAACGATATTTTTTGTTCAAGTTTAAAAAAAGACAACAAGGGAGACAACCTGTCTCTAATTTGGTGCATCATCAGAGCAGGAAGCACCATTACTAATGTTCCACCTAAGAAAGAATGAAAGAATCCATGAAGTGGATAATTCAGGTTTAATGTTAGAATTAAAAATGGTTCTATGTCAACAATGACGTTGGCAACAAGAAATGTTGGAAAATCAATGAAACTAGCGCGCTATTAATAAATTTACTGGTAAAATGGCGCCGGGAGGGGGATTTGAACCCCCGAGGCCCCAAGAGGCCACAAGCTACATGGTGCCATGAGATTGGCATCTCCAGGCTTGCTCCCTACCTGGCTAGGAGACCCCGGCACGTAAGATAGTGTAATTTTGTCTTTCGTTTTATTATAGTTTCTTAAAGGTAGAATAAACATTTGTCTTTATTGTTTTTCAGCTAAGAACACGCGGTACCCGCTTTTTCTTGAAAGGATTGTGCAGTTGCCAAAAGATTCATTGAAGACAGTCGGTAGAGTTTTTGCGCCGATCTTGGATTTAACAACCATTTGAAGTGTAGCTTTCTTAACCATAATATTTGGTGCCTCCGTTATGATGGCTTTGACAATAGCCATGCCTGCACTTACTGGCGGGTTTGAGAGTATGCAATTGAATGTTAAGTCTTCCACCGGTTCGTAGAGGTAGCCCCATCTAACTTCTGCATTTGTTATTTTATTTCTTTCAACGTTTTCTTGTGCTAAACGCACAGCACGCATGTTTATGTCCGTCAATACAATTTGTAAAGTAGGGTTAAGCGAGGCTGCTGTGATGCCAACGGCACCGTAGCCGCAGCCTACATCGAGAACTCTACCGTGTGTCGGTAGAATCATGGAGTCAATTAACAGTTTGGTCCCAGCATCCACTTGTTTCTTGGAAAAAACACTCGAGGCTGTCCCAAATTCAAAGAATTTACTGCGGAGATGTGTTTGAATTAGCCCTCTTTTAGCTTCTGAGATGGGCTTTGCAGAATAATAGTGCTCTGATAATCTATTTTTGTCATTTTTCTCAATCATTGTTTGTTGCCGCTTCTCCATACCTTCGGGTACGTGCCCCTAGGCATAACAACACGTCTTAGGGCAGCGACTGCGCCATGATCAAGATGTAGTATTTCCTCGCTAGATACGAGAGCCTGAGCTAAAGCTACGGCTTCTTCCTTCAACGTTAAAATCGTAATAATTGAGCCTTTAACTATTCCACTTTCAAGAGATAATACTCCAGGTGCAGTTAAATTTGCCCCATGACATAGGGCATCAACTGCTGAATCACGGACAACAATTTTTGGAAGCAACCCCAAAGCATTTTCCATAGGTTGAATAAACTTTCGTAAGATAGCATCATCATTTTGTTCTTGCCAGTCAGCAAACCAGTTGGCAACCTTGTGTAATGTGACAAAAGCTGGATCGTCCTCTGTAAAGGGTCCTCCTCGAGTTCGTCGGAGTTCTTGCATGTGCGCTCCAACGCCAAGAATTTCACCAATGTCAAAACAGAGTTTACGAATATATGTTCCACCTTCACATCCGACTCTAAATAGTACGTTTCGTCCGTCCATCTCTATGAATTCATTGTAGTAAATGCGCCTGGTTCTAAGTTGACGCTTAACTGAAGCTCGTAGGGGTGGCCGTTGATAGATTTCATCCTCAAATTCGCCTAAAATTCGTCGAACTGATGCTTCTTGTACTTCGCCATGCAGTTTCATGACGCAGACGTATTCTTTGCCACTGTAGAGTAATGCTTGTACAATTTTTGTGGAATCTTCTAGTGTGACGGGTAAAACGCCTGTGACGTTAGGGTCTAATGTGCCGCCATGTCCGATGCAGGAGAGTTTTAAGATTTTTTTTGTCCATGCAGCGACTTCATGACTGGTTGGACCAGCTGGTTTATCTAAGTCTATGACTCCATATCGCATGATATCTGCTGCTGAGCGTTCATCCGGTTTGCATCCAAACCGTGAATCTGTTATATCATGATTCTTTGTTAGAACCTTACGTTTAATCTCCCATGGAGGGGTAGTCCTAGGCATATGTATTGTGTTCCTTTCTTTGTGTAGAAAAAGAAGTTGAAGTATAAGAGTTTAAGGTTTTATTGGTCGAGCCATCTCTTCTAGCATACCTGCAGATTCAAGAGCTGAAGTTATCTCCTCGTCTGACGCACCGCGGGTTAATTCAAGTCTAATCTGCGTAGGCTCAATATGATTGATGTTGGTTCGGCGTCTTCTAACACCTGTAACTTTCTTGGGACCTGTGATAAGTACGAAGCTTTTGTCCATGACATCGATTATTATACATCTCTTTCCTGCTTCACGACCAAACTGCTTAAAGCAAACTCGACCAACTTCGATTGCGGGCAATTTTTTGCGTCTCCGTTGTAATCAACGTATAATTGTTCAACTAATATTTTAAGCTTGATAGGTTTTTAAATTATATCCTTTAGCAAAACATCTCTTCAGGTAAGGAGAGACTTAGATTATGAGAACCCGAAATTAATGTTTTGGATGTCTCTTTTTAGCCTCTGAGTCTATTCTTTCTAGCAGTTTTAAGACTCTCTTGCCTTTGCTAGCCTTTTGTTTTTCTGAAATAGTGTTCTTAGCTGGACAAATATCATCGATGACTATGCCTTTGTCCTCATCATACATTATCGGGTAGATTTTGCATCCCAAGGGACGATTTTT
Organism: Candidatus Sulfotelmatobacter sp.; assembly: GCA_035297385.1. GTDB lineage: Archaea > Thermoproteota > Bathyarchaeia > Bathyarchaeales > Bathycorpusculaceae > UBA11855. The sequence continues at coordinate 5,418 of DATGZD010000062.1, forward strand.
ACGTTCTGCGCATGTTTGTGTTTTTGGATTGAAGAAAACGCAGACGCCGTTTTGATTTTGAAGTACTCCATAACCTTCGCTATCAAACCGGACGAAGAAATCTCTTTGGTAGCCCTTTCTTTCTAGTCGCTCAATATCTTTGTTTGAGAGTAGCATCTCTGTTTCTTCGCAGCATTTGCCGCAGCGCAAACAATGCATAGAGAATATTCATGGCTTGCCAGTATTTCTAACTTACCAAAATAGAATTACGCTGCTAATTCAAGGAAACTTAGGTTTAACAGTTCAGCCCAAGCTACGTTTCTGAGTGGAATTCGTGAAACCTTTCGATTTCCATACGCTACATACTCAAGCAATCTTCCTCTGCCTAACTCATTACTCCGGATTTGGGTCAACTTTACGTTGACTATTACATCTCCGTCCTTCAAGTGTAAATTAACGTTTTTGCCAAGGTACGATTTTGCACTGTTTACACTAAAACTTTCCATATTAGTCTCCCCATTCTACGTCTTTTTCTGCTAAAATACTCCAGCATTGCCTGCAGATCGGTAGTTTTTCTCCCTTAATCATAATGTATAGTTTAATGTTCTCATTATGGCAGGTATCTTTCCAAGGGTTCTTACAATGTTCCAACTATATTCACCTCAATTTGGTGCAGTTTTATTGCTCTGCAAAAATTACATATAAACTACCTGCCGCAACTACTCATACAGACAGGAGAGAGATAAGTTAAAGTAAAGATTATACATAATAACAAACGCTATCTTTGTTAAGCTGGTAAACATTGGCGTCCATGGATATAATTCTCATTTCATCTACTAGTCTAATAGTTGAGCTTATCGTACTCGGTTTGCTAATCGTTAGCTACCATATTAAACGATTGAAGAATTATCGAAGACATGGCATAATAATGACAATTGCCGTTGTATTACATCTTGTAACAATATTTAGTTGGATGATCTGGTCATTCTTAACGCTCTTCAACGGCAGCGTTATTGATTTTCTAAACCCAATTATAGTAGTAGCTTTTGTTCATGTACCTTTGGGAGGCATTGCAGCAGCATTTGGCGTATATCTTGTTATGGCTTGGCATTTACAGTTAGATATCCAAGGATGTTTTGGAAGAAAGCGAATTATGTTCATAACTTTTACGGCATGGTTAGTATCAATTGCTTTAGGGCTAATTCTTTACTTAGCTGTTATCATGAGCACCTAAACATAATGCCTAACTAACGGTAGAAACAGTACGGGAATGGTGAGGAATTTAATTAAATAGTATTAATACTTTACGAAAACCTGCTACTAAATGCAGTAGATGTCAGAAAATAAAAACGGCACGTATTAGTATTTCTGAAACATATCCCAAGAAGCTGCAGCTTCTGTTAATTGGGCAAGTTTTAGATTACTAATATGTGCCAACGTATAATCAAGGGTTAAGTAATTCTATAAACATATGTGATTGTATATAGGCAATCACAAATCAACAGAATGATATATGCTTACAAAATGTCTAAATGAGCCTGCTTTAGACCTTAACGTTGAGCATTGAGCTTTTATAGAAGACATTGAGTTGTATGTTCCCTAGTGTTTTTTTTCAAAGTTGGATTATTGGCAATTAGAATCAATTCTGCGCAATTCGAAATTATTAAACTAGACATGAATTACTTTAGGGATTATTGCTTCGTGAGTGATCTTCAGCACAGCAACAGAGGGTTTGCCAATAAAAGACACAGGGTTTGTTGGACTTCCAGGGTTGATGTATAATCGTCTTCCTTCCCATTTTATGTTACTACTATGTGTATGTCCGTAGACAAAGACGTCAAATGCATTTTGTTTAGCGATTTCTCTCATTCTTCCTAAACCAAATAACGTGTTTGGGTCATGCATTACGCCAATCTTCCAATCCGAAACCTTCAATGAATTAAGCTTCGGCAAAGCACCGCTGACTTGTGGTCCATCCATATTTCCATGAACTGCCAAAACAGGCGCAAGCTGTTCCAATTCATCAATGACTGCTAATTCCACTAAATCTCCTGCATGTATAATGAAATCAACGTTCTGAAATACTTGAAAAACTGTCTTTGGGATACATCTTGCTCTAATGGGCACATGTGTATCAGAAATTAATCCCACCGTTTTCGCAGCTTTAACAGTAGACATTTCATGTGTAGTTAAAGTTTCCCCAACTGCAGCCATTACTATTCCACTTCTACGATGCTTATTGATTAACAATACATTGGATAATAAAGATTAAGCTTAACTCCTGCTAAGCTTAAATTAAAAAAAAGAGGCTTGAAGAAGCCGTTTGAACAGTCAGTTTATGCTTTTTGCGTCGCCAAGTACTTGAAGTTAAAGGGTTTGACTCTAACACCTGGCTTTAAGTCCATGACAAAAGTCTGGCTCTCTGTGATAAGGTCGCATAATTCCGAATTCTGGCATCTCACGAATTCTGCATAGTCTGTATAGTTCTGGTGTAGTGAAGCGCAAACAAGGTTCCATCCCATGCCTTGTCCTTCTTGAACCATTACTACGTTAGGTTGCTTCGTATACCAGTCTCTGAGTCTCTGTAGTGCATTCTCTTTGTTGCCTGCACCCATAGCTTCAGCTTTGCTCTTCACAAAAGTTAAAGCTGCAATCTCAAATCCAATTTGTCCAAATTTTGGAATGATAGTGTAGCCTTCGATGTAATTCTTTTCAAGCAAGCCTCTTCTTCGAGTTACAGTGGGCTGTGAGACACCTAGTGATTTGGCTATTTGGCGGTCGCTTCTGTGGGAATCTTTCATAAGTTCAAACAGTAGTTTGTAGTCGATAGCTTTAAGTTCTTTCAATTTAATCAACCTGACTTGTCGATAAGCAATTACGTTTAAATATATAAATTATTCGTTCATAATATAGTGCTTGATATTCAGTTTTTGAATAAAGCATTATTCAACTACTATTGCTGAAGTTTTTTATGCGGTCCAATACTAAGCTAAGGTTGGAAGGCAACATACTATGCAACTTCAATTACTATCTGAAGTAGAAAAAGAAGTAACTAATATTCTGAGTGATTTAATCAAAATAGACACGACGAATCCGCCAGGAAATGAAATTATAGCTGCAAAATATGTTGCTGAAAATTTAGAGCAGGAAGGTTTTGACTGTACAATTCGCGAATCTGTAGCTAGAAGAGGCAATACTATTACACGATTGAAAGGTATAAGCGAAAAACCCAGTTTACTTTTGCTTTCACACTTGGATGTTGTTGCTGCAAACGCTCAAGAATGGAGCGTTGACCCATTCGGTGGTGTGGTGAAAGATGGTTTTGTTTGGGGTCGTGGAGCTTTAGATATGAAAGGTATGACTGCAATAGAGATGATGACATTGAAATTACTGAAAAGAAATAACGTAAAATTGAAGGGCGATGTAATTTTAGCTGCAACCGCAGATGAGGAGCAAGGTGGAAAATTTGGTGCTGAATGGCTTCTTGAAAATTTTACGAAGGAAGTTTTTGCGGATTATGTTTTGAATGAAGGCGGCGGTTTGGCAATTGTTGCTCCTAATAAGCATATATTTACCGTAAATACTGCCGAGAAAGGTTTGTTATGGTTGCGTATCAGAGCAACAGGGCTTCCTGGGCATGGTTCAATGCCAAATGTAGCAGATAATGCAATCTTGAGGATGAATAAGGTGATTGAGAAGCTTGAAGCATATTGTTCGCCTATTATGCTATGTCCTACAATGAAAGAATTCATCGCTAATATGGCGAAAGAGAATGCTAACTTACACGAGCCTTTTTCTTATTTGCTAGCTGAACCTGAAAGTGCTGACGCAGTGTTGGATGACTTAGCTTCGTCTGAGAGGCTGTTAGCTGAGGAGTTACGTCCTAGAATTCGAATGACGATTACGCCGACGATAATTCGTGGTGGTTTAAAAGAGAATATGGTTCCTTCTGAATGTGAAGCTGTGTTTGATTGTCGAGTCCTGCCTGGTCAGACTGTTGCTGATACCTTAGCTTTGATTAGACAATTGCTTATGGATATTGGGTTGGATAAGTTGTCTTTTGAGATAATTCATGCTGCTGAACCATCTGAGTCGCCTGTCAAGACATCATTGTACGATGCTATTGATAGTGTTCTTCGAGGTTTTGAGCCTGATTGCGGGGTGACACCTGTACTTACCACTGTTGGAACAGATTCACGATTCTTCAGAGCAATAGGAAGCGTTTGCTACGGTTTTCATCCGATGCTGCCCGAAAAAACAGAGAAAGACAAAGTTGTAAAGCGTCAGCATGGAATCGACGAAAGAATTTCTGTGGAGAACTTAGTTTTTGGAACGAGCATAATGTACGAGACCGTCAAGAGGTTCCTAAGCTAAAAACAATATTATACTATATGAATCATAAGAACTCTTGATGTATTAGAGATTCATGTTTTTAAGCTGAACCTGCATGTTTTATTCCGTGTATTATCTATGGTACGCTTGAAGTGCAAGAACTGTGGCAACGTCTTTGAACAGAATCGTACAACAGGAATGATCTTAGGACCACACATTGGACCGTATAAACGAGTTAAGTGTCCTGCCTGTGGTAAAAGCGGTTGGTACAATATTTATTCATCTGTTAAAGATCCGGTTACTTGGCCGCCTGAGGAGAAACAGAAAACAGAGAGTGTTCAGCCGCTTACTGAAGAAGAATTGGAGAAGAAGCGCATCGAAGAATCTAAATATGAACATTCTTAATGCATTAACGTTGGACAGCGCAGTAGATGATCGAAACCGAGAATTTAACTCGTAAATTTGGCGACCTCGTTGCCGTTGATAACCTCACATTAAAAGTTGATGCGGGAGAAGTTTTTGGTTTTCTTGGACCAAACGCTGCAGGAAAAACTACTACTGTTCGAATGCTTTGTTGTTTAATCTCTAAAACCAGCGGAAAAGCAAGAATAGGTAATTTTGAAGTCGATTCTGAGAAAGATTGTTTAGAGATTAGAAAGATGGTTGGATTACTACCAGAAAATGTTGGTTTATATGATAATTTAAGCGCATACAAAAATTTGGATTTCTATGGAAAACTCTACGAAGTGCCCGCCAACAAACGGCAGACAAACATTGAAAGATTGCTAAGATTATTGGGCATCTGGGAACGTAGAGACGACGCCGTAGGAACATTTTCAAAAGGTACAAAACAAAAAATTGCCATCGCACGCGCGTTAATCCATGAACCCCAAGTACTATTCTTAGATGAACCCACCGCTAACTTGGATCCTGAGGCTTCAAAGACTGTTCGCGACTTTATCCTGGAGTTAAAGAAAGAGAAACGGACAATATTTATGAATACACATAATCTGGATGAAGCAGGAAGAATATGTGATAGAATAGCAATTCTGAAGACTAAACTAATCGCGGTTGGTTCACCAGAGGAATTGGAAAGAGGCACATCCGCCAGAAAAACAGTCATTCATTTAGAATCCATCAACGACGTTATTCTAGCAGCAGTAGATCGATTGAATGTGGTTAAGAATGTGCGTGCAAGCGATAATAAACTAATCATTGATTTGGATAATCCTGAAAAAGATAATCCACAACTTGTCAGAGCTGTCGTTAACGCCGGTGGTAACATTCAATATGTAACTGAATTGCGATCATCTTTGGAGGATGTTTATTTGAAGTTGATTCGGGAGGTGCAATAATGAGGTTCTCAAAATCGTGGATTGTAACGATGAAAGACCTCAGTGTTTTCAGAAAAAACAAGTACATCCTTTCCAGTCTAATCGCATTACCCTTCCTAATGGGGATAGTCTTCCCCAGTGTTATCGTCTTTTCTCTGCAATCCGAAGCTGGCTCAATTCCAAAAGCGCAACTCGTCGAAACTGCAACGCTACTTGTGAACTTATTTACTGCATACTTTGTTATCATAGCCGTAATCTTGCCTTCGATAATCGCTTCATATAGTTTTGTAGGGGAAAAAATTGAGAAAAGTCTTGAACCCTTACTTGCAACACCAACCACAGATGGCGAATTATTATTTGGTAAGAGTCTAGCAGCGTTTATTCCATGTGTTGGCGCAACCTATATTGGAGCATTAATCTTCGTAATTCTCATCGATAGCTGGTCAATCTTCAACCTCGGAGTTCTCTTGGTTCCAAACGCTTATTGGGCAATAATAATGGGCATTGTAACGCCTTTAGGATGTATTCTCAGCGTCGAAGCGAACGTAATTATATCCTCTCGGGTAAACGATATTCGAGCAGCCCAGCAGCTTGGCGGTCTTGTGATTCTTCCCATAATATTCGTGCTAATTTTCGCATCAACAGTGCAGATTTTTCCACTTGTCACATTAGCGTCAATTCTTGCAGGAGGTTTAGTTATAGCAGACATCGCTATGTTCTATTTGAGCAAAGCTACCTTTCAACGTGAAGAGATTCTTACAAAATGGAAATAGTACGGCAGGTGTCGACATTAGGCAAGAAGATGTACGCAAGATTAAATAATTCTTGAACTGAACCATTCAGGAGTGAATTGCTATGCCTTGCACCGTTATTGTTGGTGCCTTCTGGGGAGATGAAGGCAAAGGAAAGATTATCAGTTATCTCGCTCTAAAGGATGATTTAGATTTTTGTGTAAGAACTGGCTCTGTAAATGCTGCACACACAGTCTGGAAGAATGGACAAAGATATGCGCTACATATGGTTCCTGCAGGTTTCTTGAACGACAAAACTCGCCTGCTCATAGCTGCTGGTGCTAACGTTCATGTTGGTCAATTCTTCAAAGAAGTAGAACAAACAAAAGTTAATGGCAGAATTGGCATAGATCAGAATGCTTCAGTTATTGAAGAGAAGCACAGTGAAATCGATAAAGCAAGTGCTGTGAATAAAGGCATAGGTACGACGGGCTGGGGCGTTGGACCTGCTATTGAGGAACGCGTTAGGCGAACTGCAAAATTAGCCAAAGATATTCCTGAATTGAAACCTTACGTAACTGATAGTATAAAAGAGATAAATGATGGCTTAGATGCAGGCAAGAAAGTTCTTCTCGAGGGTACACAAGGCTTCATGTTATCGCTATTCCTTAGCGGTGGTTACCCATACGTAACTAGTCGTGATACGGGGGCATCTGCTATCGCTTCTGAAGCTGGCGTTGGACCAACAAGGGTTGATGATGTTCTCATAGTTTACAAATCCTTTATTACGCGTGTTGGTGGCGGACCGTTACCGGGTGAAATTTCAAAAGAAGAGGCACAAAAGAGGGGTTGGTTTGAGACTGCAGCTGGAACAGGTCGTGACAGACGTTCCGCCCCGTTTGATTTTGAGTTAGCAACGAAAACGGCACGAATTAACGGTGCAACTCAAGCGGCAGTAACAAAGCTTGACAGTATATTCCCTGCATGCAGGGGCACAAGAAAGCTGGATGACCTTTCGGTTGATGCGAAAGACTTTATCAGAGAAATTGAGAAAAGGACAAACGTGCCAGTTACTCTGATTGGAACAGGACCTGATGCGTTAGATATAATTGACTTAAGAAAATAGTTACGACGAGAAATCCATTGTATCCTTTATTTTGCAGCGGAACTTTTATTTTGATAAGTATCAAACTGTAAAGACGAGGAGAGACGATTATGCAGCAGCCAGACGGGTATCGGCATCATAGTTCAACCAGTTTCCTAGTTCTCTTATTCGCAGCAGGTTTACTAGTTGGTAGTTTAGCTACTTTTTACATAAACCTTCAAGAAGTCAATAGATTAAATGATCAAGTCCAAATTCTGCAGAGTCAAGTATCAGTGCTCAATGGTGGAGGCGGCAACGTTAGTGCTCAAAATATCACTATTTATCAGAATTCAACTGATTTGGCTCAAATCTATTCTAATGTGCGAGACTCAGTGGTGCTGGTTCAAGGGACTGCTTCTGACGGCACCGGAGTCCAGGGTTCAGGATTTGTTTATCAGTTCCAGGATAGAATGGTTGTAATAACGAACTATCATGTTGTGCAAGATACTGCAGGTCTTAGTGTAACTTTTTCGAATGGTCAAGGCTATGCAGCCACTACCCTTGGTAGCGATCCCTATGCAGATTTAGCAGTAGTCTCAGTTAACAATGCACCGGCGGAGATGTTCAAACCAGTTGATATCGTCAGTTCTACAACTCTTGGCGTAGGTGATCAAGTCATAGCTATAGGAAACCCGTACGGATTAGTTGGCTCCTTAACTACTGGTATAGTCAGTGCAGTTGGACGAACTATTACTGAAGATACGGCAGGTGGTTTCTCAATAGCTAATATTATCCAAACCAGTACACCTATTAACCCAGGAAATTCCGGGGGACCGTTACTGAATGCATTAGGCAATGTCGTGGGTATCACAACTGCCATTGTTTCTGAATCGCAAGGTTTAGGTTTCGCCGTTCCATCGAATACGATTCTGCGAGAAATTACGGCTCTTGTAACCAGTGGAAGCTACAGCGGACACTCATACCTAGGTGTAACTGGCTCAGACATGAGCTACGATGTAGCACGAGAAATTAGCTCGAACTATACCTATGGTTGGAGACTTGCAACTGTTGTAGCTGGGGGACCTTCTGATGGAAAATTACAGGTTGATGATATTATAATCGCACTGAATGGAAATCTAATCAGAAATAATGATGATTTAGCAAGTTATCTTGAAGAACACACATTACCGAATCAAAGCTTGACTGTTACTGTAGCACGTGGAAACCAACAAGTACAAGTTACGTTAACTCTCGGCGTTAGACCAGCTCCAACATAGAGCGATTTTTCTTTTAAGCTATTGAAGGCTAACCTAAATGGTAGATGTATGGCAAAAACCTTATCATATCGTTATAGAAGTTGAAAACAAAGACTGTAAGATGCTCAAGAAATTCTCCTCGCTCGGTCTTAAGAACTTAAAAGTGACAGATTTACGGAGCTCGAGCTCAGGCTCAGTGAAACATCTCATAGAACTTAGTTCAGATCAAGTTAAGCATATTCCATCAGATTTTAGGGGCTCTTCAAGAAAAGAAAGCAAGTTACAGGGGAAACAAGCTATATGGTTTGAAAGTGAAGGATGCGAGGTCTGCAACAGCATACTAGCGAATGATGCTTTTCTCATAGCTGGAAAGAGTGTAGAAGAAAACAGAATCATGTACAGTTTTATGGTTCCAACCTTTGAAGCTTATGCAGAAGCAGTGAGAACTTTGAAAAGCAAAGGACACAATGTTAATGTGCTTAAGATGGGACGGTTTGAGCCAAAAATTGATGTCCTAACAGAGAATCAAGAGACAGTCTTTTGGTTAGCGTTAAAAAGTGGATTTTTTGATTTTCCGCGTAAAGTTGGAATACGTGAATTATCTAATAAACTGGGTGTTAAGCCCTCAACTCTCTCTGAGGTTCTCAGACGAGGAACTAGAAGACTGTTAGAAAACTATTTTAAGGAAGAAATCTCAAAATAAAGCAGCAGCCCTAACATTTTAGGGGCAATATCTATCTGTTATTCAGTTAATTAATACAGCAGTGGTAAAAAATGAGTCAAGAACAAATGTTTTGTTATCAATGTGAACAAACTTTTCAAGGAAAAGGCTGTACGATTGCAGGCGTTTGCGGCAAGAGTCCTGAAGTAGCTGCATTGCAAGACTTGCTCGTCTATATGCTTAGAGGCCTATCTCAAGTAGCAGTAGATGCACACAAAATCAACATTGATGATGAATCGGTTGGTATTTTTACGTGTGAGGCTTTGTTTGCTACTTTGACTAACGTGAATTTTGATCCAGATGATATAATTAGGTATATTCGTAAAGCAGAGGAAGCACGCGATAACTTAAAGAGTAAAGTTACTGGAGCAGGCGGTACTGTTACTCATGACAATGCAGTCTCGTTGCTTTTAGAGAAAGATAAGGCGGGTTTGGTAGCACAGGGTAAACGTGTGGGCATAAAGTCAGATTCAACTATCGACCCTGATTTACATTCATTACAATGGCTCTTAACTTATGCCCTGAAAGGTGTAGCAGCATACGCTTATCATGCTTACAGGCTTGGCAAGAAAGATGCCAAGATTTTCCATTTTATGCATGAGGGATTAGCTGCATCATTGAATAAGTCGTTAAACGTGAATGATTTTGTTGGCTTAGCCCTAAAGTGCGGTGAAATAAACATTCGAGCGATGGAGATTCTTGATGAAGGAAACACAGAAACGTTCGGTCACCCTGAGCCAACACGTGTTCCTTTAGGCGTAAAACAGGGTAAAGCTGTTCTTGTTTCGGGCCATGATCTTGCGGATCTAGAAGAAATCATAAAACTAACTGAAGGCAAAGGAATCAACATATACTCCCATGGTGAAATGCTTCCGGCTCATGGTTACCCCAAACTAAATCGTTACAAGCATTTCTATGGTCACTATGGTACAGCATGGTACAACCAAAACCGTGAATTCGCACAATTCCCAGGAGCCATTTTGATGACGACTAATTGTCTTCAGCGACCTACCCAAAGCTATGCTGCTAATATCTTCACGACAGGACCGGTTGCTTATCCAGGAATCCCACATGTTGAGGCCAAAGACTTCTCACAAGTCGTGAACAAAGCATTAGAGTTACCTGGTTTTCCTTCAGACATAGAGGGCAAATACGTTCTGGTTGGGTTTGGTCGAAACGCTGTTCTTAACGTAGCTGGAAAGGTAATCGACTCTGTCAAAAACGGCCATATTAAACATTTCATCCTTGTTGGGGGCTGTGATGGAGCAAAACCAGGCAGAAGCTACTACTCTGAATTTGTTGATAAAGCACCGAAAGATACGATAATTCTAACTCTGGCGTGTGGTAAATTCAAGTTCTTCGACAAAGAGCTTGGTACGATTGATGATATACCAAGGTTATTGGATATTGGACAGTGTAATGATGCTTATTCAGCGGTTAAGATTGCGCTGGCGTTGGCTGATGCGTTCAAAGTAAGCGTTAATGATCTGCCACTATCACTGGTACTGTCATGGTATGAACAGAAAGCTGTTGCGATTCTGCTGTCACTGTTGTACTTGGGTATACGAAATATTCGTATTGGACCTAGTCTTCCAGCATTCATAACACCGAATATATTGAAGGTGCTCGTCGACAAATTCAATATTATGCCAACGACTACTGTAGATGCAGATTTAAAAGAAATAATGAAATAAGCTGCTTCCGAAAGGCAGCTCCTTTTTTTCTTTTTTTGTTAATCCTTAATTTTTTTAATTAGCCAAGCCATGTTTTTGCCCAAGTCATCCATCGTTTCCATGCCTTCTTCATCGTTTTCTGCTTCACCCTTCTTATTTCCGATACCAATGTTCCAGTAGCTTGAGCCTGGCACTATCATCTGACCAATCAGAAAGTAATGATTAATTGCATCAAAAGTTGGGATTGCCCCTGCACGTCTGACAGCCACAACTGCTGCACCAACTTTTCTCCTGAACATGTGATTGTTTGCTCGTGCAACGTATCCTGTTCTGTCAATTAAGGCCTTCATCTCAGGAGTCATCATCGAAAAATATGTTGGTGAACCAAGGATAATTCCGTCGGCTGCTTTCATTTTCTGTAAATATTCATTGATTTTATCATCCTCAATAATGCATCGCTCGTTTTGTGTGTCGTAGCATCTTCTACACCCAGTGCATCCCCGGATTATCTGCCCTGCAAGTTGAACTAACTCAGTTTCTATTCCTTCTTCCTCGAGAACTTTTAGAACACGCCGTAACAGAATAGCAGTGTTTCCGTCTTTGCGACCACTACCGTTAAACGCGATTACTTTCATGCATTTCACCCCACATATGATCTTTGATAACAGATAAAAAAATTGCGAGTACTTTAACTCTTTTAAACGCAATTTTGTTTCTTGCTTTTGACTATCTTAGGATAAAATTGAAACCACTTCCGTTACCTTTTTTGAAGTTGTTACGGGGGCTTCAAATCATAATTATAAATTGAACCCAGAAAATACATATTGGACAAAAATGGTCATCGTTGGATTGGATTTAGCAGGTGTTGAAACAAGACCAACCGATTTCTGTGTTCTCACAGGCATGAGAGTTGAAACTTGCTTAACATATACAGATGATAATATTTTAATACGTATAAGGGCAGCTTTACCACAGATTATCGCCGTTGATGCGCCGTTAAGTCTTCCTCCTGGACGGCAGTCAATTGAACAAAGGACAGAAGTTCACTTAAGGGAATGTGATAGGGAGCTTTTGCGCAGGAGGATAAGGTTTTTTCCAATTACTTTAGGACCAATGCGAAAACTTACTGTTCGAGGAATGAAGTTGAAAGGAGTTCTTGAAAGTCAAGGTTTCAACGTTATAGAAGCTTATCCCGGTGGTGCACAAGATGTGCTGGGTATTCCAAGAAAACAACAAGGCTTAGATAAATTACGAAAGGGCTTAGAAAATTTGGGTTTAAGAAATCTGAATGCTAGGATGAGTGACCATGAGTTGGATGCTGTAACCTGTGCGTATGTTGGCAAACTCTTCTTAGAAAATAAAAGTGTAATGTATGGTCCTCCAGAACAGGCTATAGTTATGCCTACGGGATGTGGATAGATTCTTTGGGAGCTATTCACGAAAGTTAAATGTTTGTTTTGGTTCTTATTTTTGGCAAGATATCTTTTTGAGTTTGCACTACTCCGTACGTCGTAATTCTAAAACGGTCTTCGTTTACTCTTGTTACCATGTCGTTTTTGACGAGTTCTCCCAATCGTGTGCTAGTGATTTTTCCGCTTTTACCCAGTTTTGTCTGCAACTCTTCTTTCGATAGCGAATCCGTTTCCAGTTTATTCAGCTTGCGCCCGGTATAGCTTGCGATTAACCATAAAATTAGGGTCTCGTTATCCGTTAACTTAGTTTTTGGAAGTAGGAGGCTTGATCCTTCAGAAGAAAAAGCGATTACGCCTTCAAGGTCTTTTGTTAGCTTTGTTAAGTCAACGTCCAAGCAGAGTCTGTTTGCGATTTCGAACGAGGGAATAGTCTGATGAAAAAACTTGTCTAATAAGAGCCAAGCATCCTCGAGTTTCTCAGTAGAGACTGTTTTTTCGATGTCTTTGTACTTGATTTGAACTTCAATCTTGTTGGATTTTTCAACGGTCACGCCATTTTACCTCTCAGCTTTGATAAGACTTCATCTTCAACCCATTTTTCACCTTGAATCGTCAACTTAAAATCAGGTTTATTTGGATCAGGCTTGAAAACTTGTCCTCGTTTTGTCATTTCGTTTAACCTTGCAGGAACCATACTCTTTATTCCGCTGGACTCTAACAATTTTTGTATCTGTGCAGCCGTGTTTCGCTTTTCATTCGATGCGTAGAGGACTAAGCCTACAGCTTCATAATGTGTAAGGTTCTCTCTTGTGACAATTACTGGACCTTCAGTTGTGACTTCAATGATGCCTTTTAATTGTGCGCCTGAAGGTGTTAGTCTTTCAGAAACAAACCCTGACAATTTTTCCATAAAGTCATCGGGAATCATTGTTAGCAAATCCATTATTTCTTTGGGTGTTTCGCCTTCAACGACGACTTCGCCAAATCCCGTCTTTATTTTTGCTTGAATCCGTTTCATTATTGCTTCTCCTGAACATAAGGACACTATAGTACCTAATCTCAGTGTATCCTTCTTTTGCTTCTCCCATGTTAATTATGTTATGTTTCCTTATAAGAATTTTAGTAATGTTCATGCTCAATATGCTCAAGACAAGTTTATTGCTGTTTTTGATATATTTCCAGAATTTGAATAAGATATTATATATTGAATCTTAATACATAATTAAACAATCGCAGCGGCCAAATAGACACAAATAGAGAATGCCTCTATTATCTCTCCTAAATATTGGATAGATTCTGCTACTGTAATCGCTCGCGCAAGAGTTTGGTTACAATAGCAGGATCCACTCTACCCCTTGCTTCCTTCATCACTAAACCCATGACTAAACCAAAACTTTTAGCACCAAGCTTATCCACAGATTGTCTGTTTTCGTTGATTATCCGATCTACTAGCTTTTCTATTTCTGTTGTCGTTAGCATCCGTAAATTCAAAGCGTTCAATGCATCCTGTAAAGTCTTATCTTCATTCTTTGAGAGCCAACAGAATACGTCCGGAATCGCTTCCTTTGTTAGCAATCCTGAAGATACACCTTGAAAGATCATTCGCAGCTGTTCATCTGAAACTTTCTCAACAAAGATTCCATCACGTTTCAGCGATTTTATGGTCTCTGTTAAGAACGCAGCAACCGTTGTAGACGAGACTTTACTTTCTTTTACTATGACCTCAAAAACCATATCATAATCTGAATCGATGATTTGCCTTGCCAGCTTTTCATTCAATCCATACTCTTTTATCAACCGTTCACGTTTTTTCTCTGCAGGCTCAGGCAAATTCGAACGTACTCTATCCAACAGCTCGTTGGTTATTTGTGACGGTGGAATATCTGTCTCAGGATACATGCGTGCGGCACCGGGTCTAGGACGCATGTAGCGTGTTGTTCCATCAGCATTGGCTGCTCGGGTTTCAGGCGGAACGCCAACGACAGCTTCTTTTGCCCTTTCTACCACAGCCTTTAGTGCGTCAGTCGAATTCTCCATATTGTCGGCGACGAAAACCACAGCATCTTCCTCAGAAGCGTTAACTACTGTTCTTATTGCATCAACCTCCTCCACCGTTATTCCATAATTAGGCATTTCATCTGTATGGAATATTCCGCCGACTCTTCCCCAGAACCTCGCTCTATCAGCCATTTCTGTTCCTAAACGAAAGTTCGGCATTACTTCCCGTTTCAAGAAACCTGCAAAACTTGGAAGTTTAACTGCTAAAACGACCTGCTTCTTCTCTACTGCTTTTGCGATAATTTTAGCCTTAGTCTTCCTAAATACGTCCGTGATATCGATAAAGTCTTGGTTTAGGGATTCAACAATACTGCTTCGCTGCTTTAGTTCATCACTGATTCTGATAAGGTTCAATTGTCGTTGAATTTCATACTCTACAACACGAGATATTAGGTCAAGTTCCTGTACACCTTTAATCTCCACTAACGCGCCATTTGGCAGTGATACATTCAAATCTTGACGAATTGTCCCTAACCCACGCATGACTCTGCCAGTATCCCTTAAAATACGCCCAATAGCTAAAGCTACTTCCTGTGCTTCTAAGGGTGAATAAATGACTGGTCCAGTTGCTACTTCAATTAACGGAATGCCCAACCTATCAATTCTATAACGAATAATTTTGCCTCCTTCTTCAGTACCTGTTTTACGTGCTGCATCCTCCTCTAAACTTGCATGCTGTATCGGAATTATTTTTCCTCCAACCTTAATCCAGCCATCCACTGCAATTGCACAAGTTCTTTGAAAGCCTGTTGTATTAGAACCATCAATCACGGTCTTACGCATCACATGAACTTCATCAATAGGTTTAGCGTTCATCATCAACGCTGTAGCAAGTACAACTTCAACGGCCTCCATGCTAAGTACATGTGGTGGTTCTTCATCCATCTCAACTAAACAAGAGGTTGTATGGTTTGCTTCATAGCGAATCCTTATGCCTTTTTGAAACTCGAAAAATGCTGCGGGATCAACTTGTCCAAGTTCACTTTGTGTTGGTCTAAGTCTGCGCAAAAATGTGATTTCAGGTTCTTCTTTGAAAAGTTCAGGCGGACAACCACAAAACAGTTTAGTTGATGTAGCAAGTTGTTGATGAATTTCTATGCCAACTTTCAAACCTACCTTAGTGTAATCAATTTCCATTATTTTCTACTCCCTTAACATTAGTTTCTTCAAAAAGTGTTCGAGGTGATAATTCTCCAGCAATATTAGTCTTTAGAAGCCTCTTTGCTTCATTCACCTCACTGGTTTGTCCAAGCACCCACATCAACTTCACTAATGCGGTTTCAGGAAACATATCATCCAAAGGAATCACGCCAAGGTTCAGCAAGTCACGTCCCGTGTCATACACATTCATGTTTACGCGTCCCCAGATACACTGTGAGGCCAACGCAACCACAACATTGTTTTCATTCGCGCGATGTATGGCATCGAAGCAGTATTTGCTTACATGACCTAAACCTGTTCCTTCAAGCAGAATGCCTTTGAAACCTCTTTCTGTGTACCAATCTATAGTTAGCGGGTCTAATCCGGGATGAAACTTTATGAGTGCTACTTTATCACTGAAATTAGGTTTTAAGACTAATTGTTTAGTCAAGTCTCGTTTTTGATAATCCTCAACTAGCATGGTTATTTGCTTTGCGCCTTCCGAATTCGTTATAGCTATTGGCGTGGCATTTACCGACTTGAAAGTATCTCTTCTGCTGGTATGGCATTTTCGGACTCTTGTTCCTCTATGAATAGCGATGGTTGCGTCTGATGTTGTTTGATGCATAGCTAAGGTAACTTCTGCATAAGGCGCATTAGCTGCTGTATTGACTGCAGCAATGAGGTTGGTTGCTGCGTCTGAGCTCGGTCTATCCGAACTGCGTTGGGCACCAACAAGGATAACTGGTACTGGTAAGTTTTGGAGTGAAAAACTTAATGCTGCTGCAGTATATGCCATTGTGTCTGTACCATGAGCAATTACTATGCCATTTGCGCCTTGGTGAATTTTGTCAGCAACTTTCTGGGAGATTTCTGTCCAGTGCTGAGGTGTTATGTTCTCGCTGTAGAGACTGAAGATGATTTCAGTTTCAACGCGTGCTATATCATTCAGTTCAGGAACAACACCATATAAATCGCTCGCCGATAACGCCGAACGTACTGCTCCTGTTCGGTAATCAACACGGCTGGCAATTGTTCCGCCTGTGCTCATGATGACAACTTTTGGCAGGTTAGGGTTTTGTTCAGGAATTGGTGGTGTGGCGAATTGAGGTTTGATTCCTTTTCCGATGCGGTCAATTGATGTGTAAGGTGTAAGCTTAACACCAACATTGTAGCCACTTTTCATCTTAACAACTATGTAATCATCTGTGTTAGTTTCTGATCGTGGAATTAGGATGCCTTCGAAGAGTCTCTCTTTATCGGTTATTCGGATGATATCGCCAATTTCACATCCCGCTTCCATGAGGGCGTCAGAAGCTTTGCCCTTGTAGCCTGAAATAGATTCTTGAGTCATACTTTATTTCTCCAATGATTTTGAGACATAAACTCCATCATGTTCG
The DNA here is from genome assembly GCA_035297385.1 of Candidatus Sulfotelmatobacter sp. Taxonomy (GTDB): domain Archaea; phylum Thermoproteota; class Bathyarchaeia; order Bathyarchaeales; family Bathycorpusculaceae; genus UBA11855. The sequence goes on from DATGZD010000062.1 coordinate 22,538, forward strand.
TATCCGAACCGTTTATAGTACTTCTTTGTTCCTAATGCGCTTATAACTAAAATCTTTTTCAACCCAAACTCCTCTCTTGCTATACGTTCAGCTTCAGTGAGTAATATACCACCGAAACCTTTGTGTTGCCAAGCTTTAGCTGAATGTTTTCCAACGGGTACAAGTGGTCCGTAAACGTGAAGTTCACGAACAATAGCCGAAGGAGTTACAAGAATTTCAGGTCTAAAGGTTTCGGTCGAAGGAATTCGAAGTCGTAAGTATCCGATTAAAGTATCGGTTTCTAGATGTTCAGCGGATATGAAGAATTCTTGTCCTTCAGATGCTTCATACTGAGTTGTTACAATCTCTATTTCATCAGAATTCAGGGTTCTATTGTCGAATGGTTTGTGATGACCAATTTCTCTACATCGTATACAATGACATTTCTGGTCTTGACTTTTCAGTTTTTCGTGAACCAGTTGTCGTAGATTGCTTTTCTTGACGCCTGCAACTATCAAATGAGCTGGAATGTCACGTTGAACTCGCATCACACGAATCCATGGTGGAATTATTTTCTTGACTTCTGCAATTAGATTTGTAGCTTCTTCGGTTGAGTATGGTTTGTAGATGCCTTTTTGGTTCCAATCGAAGGTTTTGGTATTGTCCATTACGAGGCAAGGATAAATTTTCAGCATATCCGGTTTGAAATCTGGATTTGTAAAAACCTGCTTGAATGCGGCTAAGTCCTTATCTGGATTTGAACCTGGAATTCCAGGCATAAGGTGATACACAACCTTCAAACCAGCATCTTTGACTGTTTGTGTGGCTTCTTTTACATCTGCAACGGTATGAGTTCTTCCTACTAAACGATAAATTTCGTCATTTGGGTTTTGTACGCCCAATTCGATCCGTGTTACGCCCATATCAAGCATGGTGTTTATGTGAGTTTGTTTTGCCCAATCTGGACGAGTTTCAACGGTGATGCCTACATTGCGGATTCTACTATTTTCTGCGTTGTACTTGGCTTCTGCTAGTGTTGCTGATTGTTTGTTGCTTATTGCATCTAGGCAACGTTGAATAAACCATGTTTGATAATCGATTGGTGTAGCTGGGAATGTTCCGCCCATAATAATGAGTTCAATTTTGTCCACTTCGTGTCCTATTGCTGTTAATTGTTCGATTCTGCTTTGTACCTGTAAATATGGATCGTAATTGTTTTGTTTTCCACGCATTGCTGCGGGTTCATGACCAGTATAACTTTGTGGACTATTGTATGTTGGTCCACCCGGACAATAAGCACAAGGTTCAGGTTGTGGACAAGGATAAGGTTTAGTCATGACTGCAATGACTGTAACCCCTGAGATCGTCCGTGTCGTCTTCCTTCTTAGAATAGGCATAAGCTTACGTTTTTGTTGCACTGTTAACGCAGAGATAATTTCTGCATTAGATGGTACATGGTTAAGGTGATGTTTAGCCGCTATCTTAGCTTTTAATTGCTGTAAATCATCTTGAGTTGGTTTTTGAAGTTGCATCAGTGCAGCTATAATTTCTTGTACAGCGTTGTCTGAATCAGACGTAAGCATAAAGTTAGAAATTGAGTTTCAAATAGATAAACAACACGAACAAAAAATGGAAATTTTGTTTTTAGAGCCAGTTTTGTCCTGGTTTACGCTGTAGCATTACACGCTTCTCGTAATTCCTGCGAGTCCGAGTTTTTGGACTAGGTGAGGTCTTAGGAGTCGCCTGAATCTTTGGCGTTTGACCACGGACTTTTCCAGCTTTACTAAGTGAACCGTGAGTTGGCATGTTTACACCAAACGCAACATAAGCAAACGCGCTGCACTTAAACCTTGCCCAATTGAACTAACAAATAGAATCTTGTGAAAAGAACAATTATATTCTGAATTTACATTAATTGAGGGAGAGGTGCCGCAATTAATGGCAAGCAATAGACGCAAAATTACCTTCATCATTGCATTTATAGCGGGTATACTTCTTTTGGTTTCAGGAACTCATGGTCCTATTGGAACCTACCAATTAATCAGAGAACAACTACCCAATTATATTTCCAACCCGCAAATTGTGCAAATTGTAGACGTTTTAACTCTAATATTAATAGCTATATCTTTGGCAGGCGGATTGGTTGTCATTGCAGGTGGCATCTCAGTTTTCATGAATCATGTCAGCATAGGTAAACTCTTAATTGGTCTTGGCACGGGTATTGGCATTCCTTGGCTTATCTTGTTACTGGTGACTCTGTTTACTACATATCAAGTTTCAGCAATAATAGCTCAGTATAGCGCTCTTGGCTGGATAGGAATAATACTTGCGGTTGTGGCTAGGATAATTGCAAAATAGTCTCATCATAATTTGAAGGAAGAAAACTATACTATAATTTCAGACAGTATTCATTTAATCAGTTTTTCTTATTGTCTATTCGAAAATCTGCTCAGAAAATTCAATAGTATCATTTCAATGATTCAGTCATTGTTATTGTAGTTGACCAATCACAAATGTTTATCGTGTACATTCTATTCCATAATTATTAATGCCTTAAAGGTAAGAATATTGAGTAAAGGAGCTGATACAAAATTGGGAAAGAAAGGCAAAGATTCAGAACGTATATCTGAGCAATCTAGAGTTAGAGTACAGGGTTATCAAAGACCGACTGATAAAAGAGAACGGAGTACTCAATTGGAAGAAAAACAATTTGAGGTCTCTTCTCCTCAAAGAACTATAGATGGTAAATATAGATGTCGTAATTGTGGCCAAATCTTAGATACAGAAGGAGAGTACAATAGGCATCACCGTAGAGCACATGAGCAATCTGCCAAAAACTACGGCCAACAAACTGCCAAATCATAAAGAGGTTAATTCTCACTCTTAAGATAAACAAATGTAATTCAGGATAAGAAGAAGTAATAAGCGATTGCTTAGCCGCCTATATTTTTTTTCAGTAAATCTCCTTAAGAAATCATCTTAATTATCTGAAGTGTGCTGGTTTCCCGAGTTTCATAGAAGACTTTAGCTGTTATTTTTCAGCAGTTCAAAGAGTGACGGGTAAATTTAATTTCGAACCCGAAGCAATTCAAGTTTTTCTTCATTTCCATACTCTCCCTTTCATAACTGCACGCATTTGAATAGCATGTACATCATACCAATAGAAGAAAAAACATGTAACACGCGCTGAAACAGCTGTTAACTAAGATCAGCCCTGCCAGGAAATAAGTCTTAAATATCCTAAAAGTTGCATAACTAGTACACTGTGGCGAGCTGAATTGTTCTCTCTTAAGAAAAAAAGATCCACAGTGTTTCTAGTTGCGTTAGGACTTTTCGTGGCATTTATGTTCTGTCCAGTAATTACCCCGCAAATAGCTCAAGGCGAGCAGACTCAAGAAAAGAATGTGATTTTGATTGGTTGGGATGGAGTACAGAGGAATCATCTATTCGAAATGATTAACAGAGGGTTACTGAGGAATTTGACAACTTTCGCGAATAATCGAATCTTCAACATTACCGTGATGGATCACGGAACAGACACCAAGGCAGGCTGGACCCAGATATTAACAGGATACAGGTGGTGGAAGACTGGGGTTTTCAACAATATGTATTGGTTCCATTCTATCCCTGCCAATTATACTACTCTTGAAAGAGTTGAAAACTACTTTGGAAAGAATAATATAGTGACGGGGTTCATGGTTGGCAAACTCTACCATATGGAAATTCAAGATGGAACAGGGGATGCACCAAACGGGACATACACTCATGAAGCAATCTACAGGAACCTTCCATCCGCGATTGACGTTTGCACAAACGGTGACAAAACTGCCAACGTAATTGGACCCCAAATACTTCAGTTTCTTGATAACAATACGAACAATCGTTTCTTCGCCTTCTTCCATTTCAGTGACCCTGATACTGCAGGACATTTCCAAGGTGGGGAAAACTCGCCTGCATATGAACAAGCCATAATTCGATGTGATAACTGGTTAGGACAAATCCTCAATAAGCTTAGCAGTCTAAACATTAATCAGAAAACTCTGGTCTACCTCACCGCTGACCATGGCTTTGACGAAGGCTCCATGGCACATAATAATGCGCCCTATATTTTCTTTGCTACAAACGATCAGAACGTAAACCGAAACGGTGACGAAGTTGATGTAGCACCAACGGTTTATTATGGGTTAGGTATGTGGGGTGAAAGCTTTGACCCTGTATTGGATGGTTATCCTCTTCAACTGAGCCTGCCCATAGGAGTTGAAGAAGAACGCCAAAACAAACTAGCTGATATTGTACAACCACCTAAGGCATCAATTGCTTCTCCTGCTAACGATGCTAATGTTGCGGGAGCAACAAACATAGCGTTCAACGCTTCAGATAAGTATCTTAGCACTGTTCTATTGCTGATTAGTAACACTTTAAAGGCTGATAGCCCATGGACCTGGAATCGTAACGGTGACTCAGTTCAGGTCAATGGCTCATACGTTTGGGAAACCACGAGCATCAATCCAGGTTCTTATGCAATAACGGTACTCTCATTCGATGAACATGGTGCCAACAACGGTCCCTCAACCAGCACAATTACTGTTAACCTTCCCGCAGTACCCGAACTACCAATAGGATTTGTTGCCTTTCTGTTCCTGATTCTGTCATCTTCAATTTCGTTGATTGTAAGAGGAAAGCTCAGACTTCAAGAACGAAAGTAGATTCATTTTTCAATTTTTTTATGTAATGAAATACATGTGAATTCTTACAAAATTTTCATACATGGTAATGTTTCTTTATCATTTTAAAATTGTCTATAATATGAGTTTCCGTATCCTTCGACAACATTAATTTGTGATTTAGAAAGTGTAAACATAATACCATATCCATTTAGTGTTGTACAATCTAAGATTTATACAAATAATTGAATTGTTTCCAGTAGCGCATAAAACTATCTTATAATATGTTAAAGGAACTAGACAAAGTAAGAATGAATTCTTTATTGAATAACAGAATTTAGTGTTTTTATTCTTCTTTATTTTTCCGCCATGTGAATGTTCTCCACCTTTCTTACCTATTCTTTATAAAATTCGGGTCCTTTTTCTTCTTTTACTTTTTCGCTACCTTTCTTTCGACGTTCTTTCCAACTCAAATTCACCGCCGTTGGGAATTAAAAGAGACAATTCTAGTAGAATTAGTACGTCTATTAGACGTATGTGGTAGTTGTATTACTGCAACAATTAGTTACAAAAATAATTGAATAGAATTTCAATTTCGAACTACAACTTCTACAAATTGAAGTATATCCTTAAAGAAAGATCAATTGTGAAAAACATATTTGGCTAGTTAGAGGTTACTAATTTATCTGTGGCTTAAAACTTGCAGGGACAACTGCTAAGGGAACATTTACCACAGATAACGTTAGTTTCTAACTAGTCAAGTCAGGTTTTAGTTTTTCTTCTTTCTCCAGTCTCCCGACTCAAGTCTGTTGTTTGATGTGTTAAGTTTATAATATTATGTTGTTGTATCATGCCTACCACAATCTATAAAACTAAATATTCCAGCTCTACTCTTTCTAAGGATTGTATTTTTTATTAATAAATTGTATGCAAACTTGGTGAGTCCATTCTAATCTGACCTCTCATTCTTCATGTTTGTGTATGCGCCGATGAGAGCATGAGTATCCAATAGAGTAATGAGTAAGTGTTAGTTAGAGTTGAAGAAAGATAGTACTGATTGTGGTCGTAGGCGTATGGAATTAAATTTGCGGCAAACAATTAAGAGTTGACCCCCTAAACGGAGCATGGGTTGTAGTTATTAAGTAATAGTCTAACTATCACATATTCTGTGTGATTTTAATGGAGTCATTTTCTTTAGTTGGTCTTAGTGCAATACCTGAAGTGCAAGTAGGAGACAATATTGCTGATTTGATTATTCAAGCATGTAAGAAGGAAGCGGTGCAGATCGTTCCTGGCGATATAGTAGTGATTGCATCTAAGATTGTTTCTAAATCAGAAGGTAGTATTGTAGAATTGAAGAATGTTAAACCTTCTTCAAGATCTAAAGCTATAGCAAGACTAACTGGAAAAAACCCTGTTCATGTGGATCTTATTAGACAGCAATCGACGAAGATTGTGGCGGCTGTTCCTATTCTTAAGATTTCAAAATATGATCCACGTATAATCAATAATCTTGCTAAAGATAAAGAACAGGGTTTGAGCGCGCGTTCTATCATAATTTGCGTGATTTTGTTAAGAAGCTGTTAAGATAGGGAAAACATTAGTTGACTTGTAATCTTAGGATTTGAATATACGAAATATCTTTCAAAACGAGAATTTCTTACGCTAAGACACAAAACGCTTATAGGTCATTACTACGGGTTAAGCTTCAGAAGATAGTATAGTTGGGCGGGTAGATCAGCCTGGTATGATCGCCACGTTGGCATCGTGGAGGCCGCGGGTTCAAATCCCGCCCCGTCCACCATCGTGTTATTCTGAAAAGCTGTTGAATTCAACCCTTGTAATCTGTTAATTGCCAATTTTAAGGCATTTTCACATATTTTTTGAACATTCAATCCTATATCTGACGCCAAATTCGCTAATTCGGAACTTAATTCGATTGTTGTGTTTAATTCTTGAACCATTTTGCGATCACCACGAAATACACGTGTGTCCGTTGTCCGGTTGGGACTTTATAGGAATAGCGGACAATCTTTTCAAAAACATGATTAAGTAAACTCTAATAAAGTTGAACAGCTGAAAAAGCTAACCGAATAGAAGCCTGTTAGAAATGGATAACAATGAATTGATGAAATTTGTCGAATTGGTATCTTTACAGATGAACAAGGGAGATTGGGCAAAAGCATTGGAAGTGGCAGAGCAAATCAAAAGGTTAGGACCCCATTATCTCGTATCATATTATTTGAGCGGTCTTCTTATTGACATCGGCTCCTGTTTAGAAAAAGAGGCAATAGTTGAAGAAGGAAGGATCGCATTAGAAAGGGACTTTGAAGATATAATTAGACACAAGGAACTTGCGGTATCAGCCACATATAATTTGGGAAATGCATACCAAGCTAAAGCAGGTTTTCAGTTTAGAAAAGGGCAAAACAATTTTTTTCTAAAAAAAGACAATTTGGATTTTGCAAAAGATCAATACAGAAAGGCACTACAATTGAATCCAGATAACAAACTTAAAACACAAATATTGGTAAATTTAGGAAATTGTTTTGACCATTTAGGCAGAGTAGTTGAGGCTCTCGATTGCTATGACCTTGCATTGACTTTACAACCAAACTTTGGAATGGCATTAGGCAATAAGGGAAAAGCACTGCACTATTATTCTTTGCTGTGTGGTGAGCATCGAGGTACTTACGTACTTGAAGCCTATACATTGTTGAAATCTTCCAAAGCAAGTGTTACTTCAGAAGCCGCATTAGATTTCGATAACCACATAAGAATGATTGAAGAACAATACAAAGAGCTTCCACTACAAAATCCACCGCAATATCCCGGACTAAGCATTAAGGGTAGATCTAATTTTGAACAATACCAAATCGACTACTGTCTACAAAACGCTCTTTATCTTAACGTTTGCAGCGTTTGCAGAAAATGTGATGCTGCTATTGGTGACACAATAAGAATAAAATCTATGACTGTTGCTGCAAAAGATATTTCGTATCTGACGCTTTCATCCTATTTAAATGAAATAAAAGAAGATTACGTCACAGCAAGATCACTAATTATTTTATCTACGTACGAAGGGATTAACCTTGATTTTTTTGATAAATATGTTACAATAGTTAATACCCTTGACGGTAGTCAAATTAACATTTACATTCAACTCATAAAAACAGCATTTAAGACATTCTATGATATCTTAGATAAAATTGCTTTTTTCATCAACGACTTTTTGCAATTGGGCATGAAAGATACCGAGATTAACTTTTCAACTATTTGGTACACGTCAAATAGGAGAGAGGAAGTAAAAGAAGACATAGTTAAAACAAAAAGTGCAAGTTTGAATGCTTTGTTTGACCTGCATAAAGATCTTGATTATGGAGTGTTCCGTAGTCTGAAAGATACGAGAAATAGTTTGACCCATAGATTTGTCAAAATCAAAATCAAGCCAAAAATAGAAACTGACAGGGAAATGAAAGAAGAAACACTCATCAACCAAACACTTGTTTTAACGAAGTTGGTAAGAAACGCAATAATATACTTACTCCAGTTGGTACAAGTTGAAGAATTAAAAAAACTTAAGCAAACTGACAAACTAGCAATTCCAATACCCGTTCCAATCATTCCATTTAAACAGAAAAAAAGAAAATCAAAACAAAAGAGCAAAACTATACGAGTTTCGGCGAGGGAAAAACAATAAAACTGTGAACAATCCATCCCAAACCCAGATTAGGCTGATCCGTACAGCCTTTTGTATAGATAGCCAATAACTATTCCAACAAAGAGAAACCTTGGCACGTTAAATATTACGCCG
>DATGZD010000063.1:0-5652 GCA_035297385.1 Candidatus Sulfotelmatobacter sp.
AGGCGGTGTCTGTGTCTCATGGAAACGGAAGGGATATACCTTTGACTATGCGGTTCACAACGTTTTCGGGTTATCCACAAAGTCGGTTAAATCAGTATACAGTCAAGTTTGGCAAGAACTAGGCGCACTAAAAGGAATCAGCGTCCATGGCTTTAACGAGTTTGTTCAAATCGAAGATTCAAGCGGCAAAGTATTCACTGTCTATTCTGACGTTGATAAACTTGAAGAACACATGAAAAACCTCTCACCCTCAGATAAAAAACTAATAGTTGAATTCACCAAGGCGATCCGTAAATTTCGCGGGCGCGATGTGTTTGCTGCAATGTCTGGTGGTATAGGAACAAAACTGAAGATGCTACCGCTCATGAGCCTCCTATTGAAATACAGCAAAATCACTCTGCAAGAGTACGCGCAAAGATTTTCTGACCCCTTCCTTCGTAAAGCGTTCCCCACCATACAATACGACATAGACGATGTTCCTGTGATCGTGCCAATAATTTTTCTATCAATGCTAAGTGTCGGAGATGCGGGATGGCCAATCGGAGGATCTGCAGCGCTCTCAAAAAATATTGAGAAACGTTACCTTGAGCTTGGCGGCGAAACATGTTATGATTCAAAAGTGGATAAAATTATCGTTAAAGATGACGTTGCAAAGGGGGTACAACTACAAGATGGATCAGAACACTTTGCGGATGTGGTGATTTCTGCAGCCGACGGGTACTCAACGATAGCCCATATGTTAAATGGAAAATACACTAATCAAACGATTCTCTCCTACTACAAATTATACCCCAAGACGCAATATTTCGGACTTGAAATATGGTACGGCGTTAACAGAAGCTTTTCATCAGAACCTCATGCCATAGTGCTCTTCCTAGACGAGCCGATAAAAATAGAAGGCAGAAAAAGAGACAGACTAGACATAGAAGTAATGAACTTCGATCAGCTATCATCACCATCGGGCAAAACTGTAATCAAAGTCAACTTTAATTCAGACTACGACTATTGGAAAGAATTAGCTACAAATCAGGAAAAATATCAAACACAAAAACGGCTAACAGCAGACCTTGTTGCTGAAAGCTTGGAAAAACGTTTTCCAGGGTTCACAACACAAATCGAAGCCATAGATGTCGTAACACCAATTACAGTGGAGCACTGGACTGGCGGATACCGCGGTTTTGCCCAGCCGTGGCCAGCACCACAAGAGCTCGCCAAAGAAATCAACAAGAATGGGGTTAGCAAGACGCTGCCTGGTCTGCAGAACTTTTACATGGTTGGACAATGGGCAGGAGGAACGTTTGGGCTTAGCACGGTTTGCCTAATGGGAAGAGACTTAATTCGGGATCTCTGTAGAAAAGACGGAAAGACTTTTGTGACGAGCAAACCTTAGTCTATATGAGCCTAGACATAAAGCAAAAGCAAAGATTGGCGCCGGGGGAAGAAATTCGAACAACAGACAAAGAAACAAAAGAAGTAGTAAAACACTATGATTTTCAACTTGTTGTACTAATACCAAACAGTAAACCGATTCATTTTGTGCTAAGCAACTCTTACAAATAGCTAATGCGAACACGTAGTCGCTGGGAGGTTTTACTGTAACTAAAGTCCTAAAACTCTTGGAGAAGCCTCGGTTTCAAACTTTACTACGAGCATCATAGACCCTAAGAATACTCGTAGTAATAATCAACCATGTTGATTACAAAAAATGAACATGTGATTTAACCTTAGCCTAAGTATGCTGCGTTTGATTCTTCTCTTTTTGACACAGCTATAAACGCTGGTAGCGCATTTTTCTTTCCAAAAGTTCCAGTCTTAATTTAGCCTTCTGCTTCATAAGTAGCCACAGTTACGTGTTTACGTGAAGCTTCCGTTTCAAGGAGTTGGATGGAACTGGTGTTGTAATGTCTCCAGGAAAACATTTGTCATTGCTTGGGTGACTGGAAGAATCTTTGGACGGAACTCATCAACAAGATCGTTTTTAAGTAGCGTGGTTAATAAGTTATCTAAGAATTAGTTTTCTTAGCATATTTTGAGGTAAATTCTATGAGTGTAAAGGAGAACTTGAGTTGATGAAAACCCTTGATGATGCGTGGAATGCAGGACCAAACAGTCCCCTTTGGGAAACTTTTAGAAAACGCCATAGAGAAGACGTTAAAGTATATTGGCCAGCACAGCCGCGCCCAACAGCAGGACGAGATGCACACGACATCGAAGCAACAGAATCCTTCAAAACCTTCGACAACAAACTCATAAACAACCCATACCAAATCATGTTTGGCTCTGGAAACTATACATGCACAGTTGCAGATTGGACCGTAACCATGAAAGGACCAATGAAGGGACCAGATGGAAAAATGATTCCGCCGACCGGGAAAACAGCAAAACTTGAATTCTGCACAGTTGCAACTTGGAAAGATGGCGAAATTGTAGAAGAACGCCTATTCTACGACGTAATCGGTTTCATGCAACAACTTGGTCTGAGCTAATAAGGTTACTGACTTGAAGCAGCACGCTAACCAAAAGAACTAAAATCAATTAATCAACTTCTTTTTGTCATAAAATCATCTTCATCTTAGTGTGTACGTTGAGGTTTAAGTTTGGAGCGAAAAATCCAGAGAATTTTGAACCGCAGAACGACTGTTGAAGGTGCCGGAGTTAAACTAAAAAGAGTTCTGGGAAACGATGATAACTCAACCCTTGATCCGTTCTTGCTTTTGGATCATTTTGGTTCTGATAAGCCAGAAGACTACATCTTAGGTTTTCCCTGGCATCCTCACAGGGGAATGGAAACGGTCACTTACATGTGGACAGGCGAAGTTGTGCATGGTGACAGCATAGGCAACAAAGGCGTCATAAAATCTGGCGATGTACAATGGATGACAGCAGGTTCAGGCATTATTCATCAGGAAATGCCCCAAAAATATGACGGTTTAATGCAGGGATTTCAGCTTTGGGTTAATTTACCAGCAGCTAAGAAGATGGTGACCCCTAAATATCGAGGAATAGACGACAAACAAATCCCAATTATCCGGAAAGATGGCGCCAAGATAAAGTTAATAGCTGGAAAAGTAGATAGAACTATTGGACCTGTACAGGATTTAGCAATTGATATCGAATATTTTGACGTAGAACTCTCTGTTGGAAAATCGTTCGTGCATTTAGTTCCTAAAAATAACACAGTGTTTAGTTATGTTGTTGAAGGTTTAATTGAGATTGCTGGAAAACAAGTTATGGAGGGGCAGTGTACAGTTCTTGGGGAAGGCAACAATGTCACGATAACCGCAGCTAAACGCAGTCGTCTTCTCTTTGTTTCTGGGGCGCCTTTAGGTGAACCTGTAGCTTGGAGAGGACCTATCGTTATGAACACTGAAGAAGAATTAGACGAGGCTTTCAGAGAGTTGCGGTTAGGAACTTTTATCAAGACAAAGAATGTCTTAGATCCTAAGCAGAGAATCGATGTGTTGTAGATGAGTGCAAGAAAAAAAGGAACAAATAGAAGAATGAAAAGCACCTTTCACGATAAGGTAGATAGCAAAGATAGAGCCATTGTTTTGTTTTATGCGACATGGTGCCCTTTTTCCCAAGCATTCTTACCGGTTTTTACAGAGTACTCGAAGAGTAACCCAAACGAATGCCTAAGCGTAATTGTAGATGAGGCGCCAGATATCTGCGAAGAATATGATATAGAATACTACCCAACCTTAATCATGTTCAAAAAAGGAAAAGTTCACAAACGTCTAGATGCAGAGCCACATGTAGGCTTAAACAAAAAACAGCTAAAGGACTTCACCGGAAAAGAGTAAGAGCCTCAAGCGTACACAGGATTTGTTGCGCATTAGATTACAAATTTTAGGTTGATTTCAGCAAGAAGGTTTCAAAATTGTTTTGTGCAGGTTAGGCGGGATTTGTTCAATACCGATACAAGCCTTTAGTATTATAGCTATGGTCGACTTACCTTTGAGTAATATCGTTCTCCATTCTTCTCAGCAGCTCTAAGGTTGCCGACTGCATACTGTGCTTGAATAACAGCTTCAACATAAGCCATATCCAATACTTGACTTGAAGAAGTATTCGATTCCTTTTGTAGGTGTGGTCTATGAACAGAGCTTTCTAAAATCAGCTTACTTATTTCTTGATAGGAATAAAATTCTCCGCTTTTCATTTTCTTTAGAAACAGTTTACAACCTAAATCATATATTTCATCCATGTCTTTTGCTTCGAGAGGCATTGGCATTCACGCAATGGTAGGGATTGTTAGTATTTTAAATCTTGCCTGATAGTGAACAACTGAATTCTTTCGCGCTGCAAAATAAAGAGGTTATTCGAGTCCAGAGGATACATCATATAGCATCTTCGCAGCCTTCATTGACCTCTACGGAAATCCCTACAACATCGTCAAACGGAAAGCTAAGCCTTGAAAAAGTCATCTCAATGCACTACAGATTGAAGACTATGGTGCTTTAGAAATTTCATGGTGCAGAAACTAGTTGATGCCGCACACGCAAATGGTTTTTATGCCTAGAACGTATTAGTTAGGGTAGGTGTTTTTGTATGGTTGAAGATTTTGAACAAGAGGATTGGGACATGCTTGACCCATCAGCCAAAAGACTTCTTGTAGCACTTTCTGAATTTGATAAAGGTCTATTGGTACAAGTGGACATAATACACAAAAAGACAGGTTTGATGCCTGAAGCCCTAAACGATGCAGTAAGACACCTGTCAAAATCCAAACTCATCGACATACCTGACCCATCAAAAAGATATGGACCCTACGATTTCTACGCTGTCGAAATAACCGACCTCGGACGGCAAGTACTCGAGAAATTCAGGTAGAACTAACTTCAGCTTTTAAGAATCTGTTTTTAATTTCTTTAAATTTTAGAAGGGTTCACCTAAGCGGGCTCCTAAGTGCGGACGTTACTCATTTGATACGAGACTCCTCTTCATCGTCGGGTTGATAACATATAGGGACAACGGGATATTGACCTAAAGTAAATTTTCAAGTTTTTTCGATTCATCAGATTAATAGTTGACGAAGGATAGTGTCAAATTGTCACAAAGTTCATCTTTATATAACTATTTTACTTTATGATAGGGTTAGCGCTAAAGGGAGGCTTTTTATGAGTAATAAAACGAATCCAGAAAATTTTGTGGGTCGTGAGGACGAAGATATTTCAAATGTCGTTTTTTCAGCAAGACTAAGGAAAGGTAAGACCACCACTCTAACTCCACATCCATTCCGAAGAGGTTGGGTGACACGAGCAGAACCGGAAATTAAAAGAGTTGTAGAGCAAAAACCAACATCTGTCGAGAAAAGAGACAAGATTCATCCAGTTCTTAAAGAATTTATTAAAACAAAATCATCTCAAGAACTTCATGAGATAATGATAGTTTTTCAAGAGGATATTCAAATTCCCCGTTTTCCCGAGCCAGATGATCGGCAACCGCGTGATTCTGAGATTAACCAAAAATTGCTACACCGGGCGGATGACCTTGTTAAGGAAATTGTAGCCAAACGACAAGATAGCTATCGTAAATTAAATTCTAAACTAAAAGAAGCAAAGGTTAAGGTTCTCGAAAACTTTTGGATTATAAATGCTTCCTTAGTTGAAATGGCTTTGGGAAATATTCAACGCTTGGCAGATTACCCTG
>DATGZD010000064.1:0-4033 GCA_035297385.1 Candidatus Sulfotelmatobacter sp.
GAAGAAGCAGACGACCTCGCCGTCCTTGTTGGTATACGCGGGCATCCCGTACCAGAGTCTCGGCGAGAGGACTGGTGCGTTGACCTTGATGATAGCGTGGAGCCGCATGCCAATGGCACGATCTGATTCGGGCATCGCGGCGATTGCCGAGAGCACGACGCTTTCCCCGTCCGCCTTGTCCATATCCTTAGACATTCTTTCCAAAACCTCCTTTCCAACAATTGGTTGGGGAAGATCGACATTTAAGAATTTGTGGTTAGTGTTAGACTACCACTGGATTAAAGCCCTGTTTTCTCAGGTTTATTTTTCCGCTAGGTTTCTTAACAGTACAAGTCACGCTAGTTCTTTCGTTTTCTTCCATAAAAGGAAATTTCTTGAATCTAGCCTTCATATGCTTTTTCCAGGTCTTTGATGACAATCTTTTTCATCTTAAGCATCGCATCCATGACTCTTCTTGCTTTAACCTTATCTTTGTCAGATAGCAGTTCTCCCATTCGCTTAGGAATAATCTGCCATGAGAGACCGTACCTGTCTTTCAGCCAACCGCATCGCTCAGCATCTGGAACCGCTGATAATTTTTCCCAGAAGTAATCAACCTCTTCTTGATCCTCGCATTCTACATCAAAGGATGTTGCTTCCGTGAATTTGAATAATGGGCCTCCGTCAAGTGCCATAAACCGTTGTCCGCTAAGCTCAAAAATTGCTGTTAAGATCTTTCCCTCCATTCCCTTTACTGGAATGTCCAATGGTTTGTATGGGTAACGTTCTATGCTTACTATCTTTGAGTTTTTGGCGCTGTGAGGTGCGGAATTGAAAATCGATATGTACAATTTTATGGCTTCTTCGGCTTCTTTATCAAACCATAAACATGGAACAATCTTTTGCACCGTTTATCATCTCCTTTTCAAGAAAATCTCGTAGTAAAGAGTTTCATTGACTTTTGTTACTTTAAGGTTTGTAGTTGTTGATTCACAGTCACAAGTTAGTTTCCTGTTTAATGCATATCTTTTAGGGGTTATTTTTTCGCGGGCGCGCGTGTGTCTGCTTCATTGAACTCTACAAGAAAGAAGCCCAAGTACCGTGCATTTTGCATCATTGCTTTTTTGAGTAAATTTTATTTGGGCCTGCGCGCGCTTCTAACTTTTTCTCATTAATTCACTCTAACAATTACTCTTACGTACTCATACTCTCAGCATGCACAAGAAAATGTGAGAAAAAACCATGATTCTTAATGTCTTTCACGTCGGTTTTTAGAGGTACATATTGTCGCTGACATCCTAGAACCAACGTAAAACACTAATGAAAATGAAGAGACAGTTAAATGCGGATCAGAGTTTGTTTTGATTGAAGGCTGTCTCCGCCAAGTTCTTTGCTAACGCTTTGACTTTTTCTATATCTTGCTCAGTTGGGTTTCCAAAGAATGAAACCGGTTTATCTACCATTTTAAATCCGAGAGTTGTTAGCTGTTCAGCCGTTTTTCCTGCTGCTTCTCCGCTCCAGCTGAAGCTTCCAAAGACCGCCGCGTATCTGCTTGAGAATTTCTTGACTTGAAGTATGTCTAGGAATTGTCTGATTTTTGGAAATATCTCGTGTTCATAGGTTGGGCAGCCGATAATCAGGGCTGGGGAATCGACCAACTGAGTTATGACTTCGGCGGCTGTTTTTTCTGAGAGACAGAATGCTATTGCTTGACCTCCAGCTTCTCTAACAGCGTCCATAATAGGTTCAATGCATTTAGCTGTCATACCATACATTGAACAGTAAGCTACCACTACTTTCTTAGAGTAGAGGCTCTTGCTCCAAGATTCCCATTTATCCACTACTCTTTTGGAGTTGACGGAGTATACTGGACCGTGGGTTGGAGCTAGCATTTGAATATCTATGTTATTTTGTTGGAACTTTTCTTTGGCTCTTAGTATCCACTCTTTTTGTCCATTGAATACTGAAGCAAAATATTTCATGGAAGACTCGTTGACGTATTGGTCTATTTGAGGAATGTTTTCTTCTAAAACTATGTTAATGGGGAGTTTAGTGAAGGCACCAAAGGCATCACCGCTGAATAGGATTTTTTCTTCTTGGAGATATGTGCTCATGGTTTCTGGCCAATGGAGCCATGGTGTTTGAAAAAACTTGAGAGTCTTATCTCCCAAAGAAATTTGTGTGTCATCCCCCTTAACGACAAACGAGTTTTTTGGTTCTGGCTCATAATATTTCTTGTAAATGTTCAGGGCTATCGGTGTGAGTACCAGCTGTGCAGCGGATGCCTTTTCCAAAAGATAAGGTATTGCACCTGTGTGATCAGGTTCCATATGATTTACAATTATGTAGTTAATCTTTGAAATATCGATTATTTGCGCTATTCTTTCGATATGTTCTTGGGCGCAACCCTTGTGCACTGAATCTATGAGAGCTATCTTTTCTGAACCTTGGATTAAGTAAGAATTGTAAGATACGCCTTCAGGAATTTCCCACAGCCCTTCAAAAAGTTTTGTTTCTGAGTCATTGGTTCCTACCCAATAGACATTCGTAGCTACCTTGATGGGCTCAAAACTAGTCATTTCATATTCCTCAGAAATTGCTATCACTACTGTCCGAGTCTAAAAATTTTAACCTTTGCGTTTTCGTGGATTTTTCTCTTTCTCATCCAAACACACATGCAATTAAGGGTAGATAGCCGCGCGTGTGCTTCATGCTTCGTTTTCAAGCGAAACAAGAATAAGCTCGTATTTCCGAAAAAGGAAATGTTCCCTCTCGTGAACCCCTGTTTTAGTGCTAATCGAAAACCGTATTAGCGCGCACTAATTCTCAACCCTAAACAATAGTTGTTTGTTATTATGAGTTTATGGTAGCGCGCTCAATTGATCGATAAATTGCCTTGGAATATTCCAAAAGGATTTCCTTCGGTATCCTCAGCATAAGCAATGTATCCTCCACCAGGCACTTCTCCTTTTGGCATTACTATTTTACCTCCTGCTTCAATAATTCTATTCAGGAACTCATCAATTGAAGATACACTGATAATGTTAACAACTGTTTTAAAATTGCCCTTTTCATGTATTGCACCATTAATTCCTACTTCATTATCTTCGCCTGCATTTATTATCCAATAAGGCACTGCTCCTTTCCATTTCTCTATTCTCCAATCAAAAACTTTCCTGTAAAATTCTACTGCACGTTCAGGATTTTCTGCTGGAATCTCAAAATGAATTACTTTTGGCAATTATTATTCACCTTCTAGATAGTTTTTGAGAATAATTCAAGAATAAGTTGGGATTCTCTTAAGTATTTGTGACTGAGGAAATACTATTACAATTGTGAGAGTTGGCTTAGCATCTCATCGAATACTATCTCTGATTGATTTCTTTTTTTGAAATCTATATTGAGCCAATGTTTTTGGACCCCACAAAAATGTCACTATCGTAGCTGTGATGGTTAGTAGAATGGTAGTAATAAAAGGGTCATAACCTGATATATTATGAAAAGGCCATATTGTTTCACTAATATTTGATGTAGAGTGAAATGCAATTACTGCAAACAAGCTCTCGTTATTGCTGTTGTATAAGCGCGCGCAATCCATATTCAAGAATCATTAGAAGGGGAAATAAGATAAAGATAGGTATAATCCAAATTTTTGCCTTAATTCGTTTATAATCAAAAGACCTTGTTATTAAGTGCTTTACATTTTCCAATCCGCTTTCTCTGCAAACAAGAATTAAAGCTACAATCATAGGTATGAATGCCATAGAAATGTGCGCGCGCGAAGTCTTTGTATTTAAGTTTAACCGATTACTAACTGAAAAAACCAGTGAAATAGGTATTACGCTACCAGAACAAGAGAAGAGCTGAAGAAAATTTGCGATGCAAAAGATAGCACCAGATTTCGAGAGATAGTCACACAGATTTTATATACAACTAGCAATAAAAAACGGATGTGAAGGACATAATCCTTCTTTCTAAAAAATCGTAAGTGAAAAAAAATGTTTGATAGAACTAAAAACAAGACGATTTTGATATTGGCTCTGATATCGATTGT
>DATGZD010000065.1:0-13372 GCA_035297385.1 Candidatus Sulfotelmatobacter sp.
TTGTAATCATTCGCATCGTTATGGTTCGATCAGCTGTTACTAGTGCTTCATCATACTTGAAATCAATCTCGTTCTGGCCAAGCGCTACTTCATGGTGAGAGATTTCGATCTCTATACCAAAGCTCTCTGCTGTATCAGCTATATCTCGTCGTATATCATCGGTGAGGTCTCCCGGATGAAAATCGAAGTAGCCTGCCATATCTATAGGTGTGGGTAGTTGACCGCCGTTTTCTTTAACAATGAAGAACTCTTGTTCAGGAGCACAAATGAAATTGTAGCCTGCTTTGTTGCACTTCGCTATGGCACGTTCAAGGACGTATCGTGGGTCACCCTCAAAGCGTTTGTTCTGTGGTGTGTAGATATCACAGATTAATCTGCAGGAAGATTTTTCTTTCGGTCGCCATGGCAAAACCGCAAAGGTTGTAGGGTCAGGGTAGAGCACCATGTCTGATTCTTCAATTGATCTATAACCTGTGATTGAGGATCCATCGAAGGACTGCCCGTCATCAAAGATTGTTTCAAGGTTCTTTGAGTTAATAGCTAAATTCTTTACTATACCATTTATGTCGGTAAATTGGAGTCTAACGAATTTTATGTCTTGTTCTTGGATTTGTTTGACTACTTCTGTAACACATTTTTTCCAAGTAGCGTCTTTAAAGTTTTTCATTCTTCTTCCTCTGAACGTTTATATCCTTTCAGATGTTATGGAAATCAGATTTCACGTAAACATATTTAAATTTATCGCTTCAGTTTATCAACAAATGTTCAGATAAATTTTAAATAACTGAGAATATGTACCAGTAGGCTCATTACACGTATAATTAATCTTTCAAGTAATTTAACGTTCTCTGCGCAGAAAGTCGCCAACATCCGACACGTTTTGAACTGCAACATCGACGTTTTTAGAGCTCAAATCCTGTAATATTCTTCCAAACCCTAGACACTCGCCAAACACGTTGAGGACAAGAGTGAAGTCGCCCTTCCGTCGTGAGCCTTGAATGCTCGATATTCCTTCAAATAAGATATGCCTGCCACAGATGAAGAGCCATGCAGCCTTCTCATTAATTATGATTTTATTGGCTTTAGTCATAGCAAGCATGTTAAGTAAGTTAAAGCTTGGGAAGAATCTTCCCCTCTTCGTTTTCCCAAGATACAGGCCTGCATAGAAGAAATCCTTCCTAATCATACTCTTCAAGTCCTTGTTCAAAAGAAAATAACGCTCATCCTTTTCAATCACAGACTTAGAATCTAACACAAGCCTTGAGTCTACTCTCATCACAAAAGCCGCAATAGGTTTTATCGTTTAATTATTCCTCCGTTTCCTGAGTTTACAAACAAAAAAACCCTGTGTTTCACCGGGCCAGATTCGTCTACATCGCTGCACCGAACTATCTAATTCATGCTCGAATACCCTTGTTAGTCCTCCTTGACCATGATCCTCAATTTCCTCCGTTTCTAAGTTCAAATTCTTCACTGCCCAATCAATGTTCAACTCATCTTCCTCAGGCTCCAACGAACATGTTGAGTAAACCATCTCGCCATCATCAGCAAGACATTTCACAGTCTCAGCGAGTATCTCACGCTGTAGAGCTGAATTACGCTCAATATCTCTTAGAGTCCTACGTGCAAACCAGTCTTTATCCCCCGCAAAATTCCCAGAGCATGGAACATCCAAAAGAATCCTATCAAACTTTAGCCTAAGCCTAGAAATTAGCCTCGCATCATCGTTGTAAACAACAGTATTGCTTGTGTGACAGCGCTCCAAGTGATTAGAAAGAGCTGTTAACCGTCGTTTATCAATATCCAAAGCCACAATAGAACCCGTATTACTCATTACATCTGCCAGTTGAACTGTTTTTCCACCGGGAGCTGCACAAGCATCCAAGACAACTTTATCTTTCAGGTCTGAGAAGGTGGTAACTGGAATTTGAGCCGCAGCTTCTTGAATAGAGTACAACCCAAGCAAGTATTCTGCCGTAGCACCCACCGAAACTTTGCTACGACGAATCCAATAACCATTCTCTAAAAAAGGGATCTTGTCGAGCAATATTCCATTAGATCTTAAGCGTTGAAGGATTGATTTTTCTTTAACATTACTCATGTTCAACCTAATAGCTTGCCTAGGTTTAACATCACGAAAATTCCAGCCCAGTTCTCTGTAACGATTGACGAAAAACTCCTTGCCCGACATCAAATCGTAAATTGCTATCAGCAGATAAAAGTCTTCTTAGATTTTCGAATCACTGTTAACCTTTATTCTCTGAAAAAGAACCGCCACATTACTTTGATGCTGTAGTTGGATTCTGAATTACTAAGCCAATTAGCATAGCAATAGTCTATTACTTCAAAACGAATCTAACAAGTATCTTCTATATTCTAATCGTCTTTTGCTCAGCAAAAATCATCAAAACATTCTAGAAAAACATGCCATAAGGTTAATAGGCGACAGACTTCATTTGCATGTACTTCACCTATTTAAGAGAGAAATAAGAAAATGCTTCAAGTTGAAAATTCAACTAAACATGTTCTTTATGATTTGATAAGATTAGAGAGTGTATGATTATGGCGCGTTACAGACAAACTGAAGAAATAGTCAAATTAATGAATAACCCCACAATCATCAGAAACACTAGTATCATCGCACATGTTGATCACGGAAAAACTACATTATCTGACAGTCTTTTAGCCGCAGCAGGAATAATTAGTACTCAAACAGCAGGACAAAAACTATTTTTGGACTCCTGGGACCTTGAACAAAAACGACAAATGACTGTTTTTGCCTCTAATGTTAGCTTAGTTCATACATACAAGAATCAAGATTTCCTCATCAACCTCATAGACACTCCTGGACACATTGACTTCTCCGGCGCCGTCACTCGCAGTCTAAGAGCAGTCGACGGTGCATTAGTCGTTGTAGATGCAGTTGAAGGACCGATGACACAAACAGAGACAGTTCTGATGCAAGCCTTACGAGAACGTGTGAAACCTATCTTATTCATAAATAAAGTTGATAGACTCATAAAAGAAATTAAGTTAACTCCACAAGAAATACAACGTAAATTCGCAAAGATCCTACTAAGAGTCAACAACCTAATTGAAAAGTATGCTCCAGCAGAACATAAACAAGATTGGCAAGTCAAAATTGAAGATAGTCGTGTTGCTTTTGGCTCAGCATTACATAAATGGGGTCTAAACCTTGAACATATGAAGATGAAGAAAGTAACATTCCAAGATATCATTGATGCCTACAGCGGCGCACCAGAGGATGTTGGAAGAAAAGTCGATGAATTAAGTAAGAAAGCACCTTTACCTGAACCAGTCTTAGACATGTTCTGTGAACACTTACCAAACCCATTAGAAGCTCAACCTTACAGACAGAGGCAGATTTGGCCGGGGGACGTTAACACTCCAACTGGCATTGGCTTTGCAAAAGTAGACCCAAATGCGCCGTTACTCATGTGTATATCTACTATTGAAGTTGATCCACACAGTGGAACAGTTGCAATTGGCAGAATTTTTAGTGGTTCAATAACTAAAGGTAAGACTGTTCAACTTGTAAGCGCAGGTCAAAAGGGTACAATTCAGCAAGTTTTCATGAGTATGGCTACTGATCGAGTTATAATCGATCGCGTCCCAGCGGGTAACATAGGAGCAATCTCTGGTTTGCCCGCCTTACATGTTGGTGAGACTATCGCAGAGGAGGGAGTGGAAACGCATTCGTTCGAAGGATTAAGATATGTTTCTGATCCAGTCGTTACAGTGGCAGTTGAGCCTGAAGATGTTAAGGACTTGCCTTTGTTCGATAAAGTCATGCATAAGCTTACGACTGAAGATCCGAACTTACATTTTATAATGAATAAGGAAAGCGGCGAATTCTTACTCAGCGGTATGGGTGAATTGCACTTAGAAATCACAGCATATCGAATGCAAGAAGCAGGCTTGAAGGTGAAACTAAGCAAACCTATTGTCATTTATCGTGAAACCATAAGTCATGACTATCAAGGTCCACCAATTATGGGAAAGAGTCCCAACAAACATAACAAGCTATGGATAACCGTAGAGAAATTATCTGATGACATTATTGAAGCGATCAAGTCGGAAAAAATCACTGATATGCAGAGCAAAGATGAGCGAACCAAAACTCTCAGAGGTCTAGGATGGGATGCAGATAACGCAAAAGGTGCAGTGGCTGTTGAAGAAAACAACATACTGGTTAATCGCATTAGAGGCCGACAATACGTAGAAGAAGTTCTCGATCATATTAAAACTGGTTTTAGAGAAGCAGTTCATACATCACCATTAGCGAAAGAACCTGCCTACGGCTTGAAAATTAACCTTGAAGATATTACGCTTCATGAAGATCCAGTTCACAGAGGTCCAGCACAAGCTATCCCCATGACTTGGAGACCAATATACTGTGCTATACTACTTAGTAATCCAAAACTCCTTGAACCGTTACTCAGCTTTGAATGCAAGGTACCAAGCGAATTCGTAAGTTCAGTCATCACACTACTAAACAAGAGACGTGGAAAAATCATGGATATGCCTGCAGAAGAAGACATGATAACTGTCAAAGCTGAAATGCCCGTTTCAGAAAGCTTCGGAATTGCCGATGAACTACGCAGCTCCACACAAGGAAGAGCATTCTGGGCAACACAATTTAGTCGCTGGGCACCAGTACCAGAACAAATGCAGGCTGAAACCATAAAGAAGATCCGTGAACGCAGAGGCCTATCACCAATCCCACCGAAACCAGAAGAATACTTCGAATCAGAATAAACCAAACAACAAACCCCTATTTTCTTTTTAATTTTTCTTTTTACTAATCTAACGGAAGTTCTGGCTACAGAAACATAAAAATCAACTGGTGGTCAGCGTCCGTTTAAACCTGAGTTTTCGTGAGCAAGCAAAACTTTAATGCTTAATCAAGAATTAATTAAATTCGAATGAATCAAGATATTCGTGTACTAGGAATTTGTGGCAGTCCACGGAAACAATCCACAGAATATGTTCTTGAAGAAGCTCTTCGTATGCTAAGAGAGAAAGGATTTGAAACACAATTATGGACTGTACGTGGAAAACAAATTGACTACTGCACTCATTGTGATTATTGCTTGACCAACAAGGCTTGCGTAACTCAAGATGACATGCAAGAATTGTACGTGTTGCTAAATCAAGCCAAAGGACTAATCATCGCAACCCCTGTGTACAATGGTGGTGTGAGTGCACAAATCAAAGCTATTATGGATAGATGCCGAGCAGTTGTCGCTGCTGATAAAAATTTCTTTAAGGAAAAAATTGGTATGGGAATCGCAGTTGGCGGCGACAGAGCCGGAGGTCAAGAATTTGCACTCATGCAGATTCATACATTCTACATTCTAAACGCTATGATTCCTGTTAGCGGTGGATTTTTTGGAGCTAATTTAGGTTCTACTTTCTGGAGTAAAGATACCTTGGATGGCGTGAAGCAGGATAATGAGGGGTTTAGAAGCTTGAAGAAGACCGTGAAACGATTTAGCGAATTCTTAAGGAAAACTGAAGCTCAAGTTGAAAAATGATCAAAATTTGGCATAATAGGATAACTTCAAGAATGTTGATGCTAATTACAGCATTATAAAATGAAAGCTGAACTAAAGGTGGAAGAAAGGTAGATTGCCAGATCAAGAGAATCAAATAAAGAGGCGGAAGGTTGCTTGGGGAATTACTGGTGCAGGCGATAAAATAGCTGATTTCTTGGATGTTATGATACAAATTAAGACACAATATGTAGACAAAATAGATATTCATGTTTTTGTCTCTAAAGCTGGAGAAACTGTCTTAAAATTTTACAATCTTGAGACAAAACTACACCAAAATTTTGAAAAAGTTCTAGTTGAAGTTAATGCGAACGCCCCTTTCCTTGCAGCGTGGCTCCAGATGGGGAAGTATGAATTTTTGTTGATTGCTCCTGCAACCTCTAATACAGTAGCAAAAATCGCAAACAGCATAGGTGATACGATGTTGACTAATGCTGCAATTATGGGTCTAAAAGCGTTTAAGCAGGTATACATTGCACCAACAGATTACGAAGAAGGCGAATGCATAACAAAATTACCAAATGGCAAAGAAATGAAACTTCGAGTTCGGAAAGAAGAGGTAGATCAAGTCAAGAAGCTACAAAATACGGAAGATATTCATATAATAGAGGGCGTGGATGGAATCAGCGAAATTTTCAAGCAAAAATTTGGATGAGTCCATTATCTTACTTTCACTTTCCTTTGAATACTCATTGATTAACAAGAACACAAGTACAGCGGGAACAGCATTAGCATTAAGTCGTTAATAAATAATGGTATCTTAGCTTTGATGTTAGAGTACAAGTAATTTCTCGAAAGTTGTTCCGTAAGTCTAAAGTCACCCATTCTCACTCAATAAGCAAAAAGAATACAAATATTACTCAATGCTCTTCCAAACCCGTATACCGGTAAATTTTTCTTCCAACGTATGGCATCAGTTTTGGTTGAAAAATCATATTTATACATGTCAGATATTGCGTACAGAATTTATTTAATGATCTCATTCTCAATAGAATGAATCTATAGAAGAAAATTCCATAAATCATATTAAGCGATTTCAGTAACCCACGTTTTACTTCTATTTTAGGAGCAACGGAGAAAGGAGCATGCCCAGAATTCAACGTTATAACCAAGTTTTGGCTTTAACTTTTTCGAGAAAAGATATTGGCTTTATGACAATTGTGTTGGTTGCTCTAAACGTCGTTGACACGATTTTGACGTTTTACGCAGCTCATGTTCTCGGTTTCGTTGAGCTTAATCCTCTAGCTATAAGTTTTCCATTCTGGATTTTCATCCTCAAATTTGGCACTTGTTTTGTTCCGGTTGTTGTTGCTTTCGTGTTGGATAAATTTGAGATGAATAATTATCTGCTTTTACCATTCATATTTTCAGCAGTTTTAATCGAGTTCTATATCTTCGTTGTGGCTTTTAATGTAAGCAACATCCTTGAACTTAATATCTAAAGCCTCAAAATGTTAATTAATTTCATAAATTAACTCTTGCTGATCTTATTGTAAACTATTTTTTCAAACGAATTAAGTATGTTGTTTTTGGATTCATAAATCATATCTATTATTTAGCAAAGCTACCTTCGTTGATAAAAATGGCAACTCCAAGCAGCAAGAAAGGTTGGATAGCGGTACTCGTCGTTGCATTAATCCTAAGTCTAATTGGAGGTCTATTTGGTGCGCTTATTTTTGCCAAGCCTGGACCCCAAGGTCCAGAGGGTCCTAAAGGACCTCAAGGCATACAAGGCATTCAAGGTATTCAGGGCGAGCAGGGTATCCAAGGAAAACAAGGAGAACAAGGACCACAAGGAACTCAAGGTATTCAAGGCGGAGTAGGTCCTCAAGGAATACAGGGTCCACAAGGTTACAATGGATCACAAGGCATACAAGGCGAGATTGGCCCACAAGGTATACAAGGTGAACAGGGAATTCAAGGAGAACAGGGTGTCCAAGGTCCAGTTGGACCTCAAGGCGAGCCAGGTCTCAACGGAGCAAATTCAATTCAACAAATACTTGTAAATCAGAATGCAACTGCAGAGACTATTGGTGTCAATTATACGACACAATGGTATGACATGTCGGTCTTTGATAGTTCAATGAGCTTAACAATCAGTGTTAATAATCAATCTAGAATTATTGCTGAATTCACGACATCAGCTGTATTAGCTAACTCGGAAATTAGGTTCAGGATTGTGATCGATGATCAATACAACAGCACTATTTGCTATGCCTCAAGCACTCCAGGAATGAGTCTTCCGGTTCAAGTAAAATTCCTTACTGACGCTTTATCTGGCGGACAACACACTGTCGATGTACAGTTCTATCGAGTTACAGGGACTACAATACTTTTAGATAGAACACTTTACGTCGCTGAACTACCTACAGCCTAAGCCCAAATAATCCAACGTTAAAACAACTCTCCCCTTTCTCTATTTCTTTGCCAATTTCACATCAAAGAACTAATCCAAATCTACCTATATGAAACACCTTTGATTATTTGACGTGACAATTTGGTCTCCACTATTCCTCAAGCCAAATTCTGATTGAGTGCCACATAAATACATTGCAATAGTCCGTCAATATCCTTACTCAATTATATTTCATACTTAAAGGGGGCTTTTAGGTTTTGTTTATCGGAATTTCAAGAAGAATGAATTTGGTTTCATGACTTCTTCAATGATGATTTCCAAATAAGTGAATGCTAAGAAAACATTACCTGGTTTACGTGCTTTATTTAGACAGGTATGAGCGAGGCTAGTAGTCCACCAACCAGACCCAGTAAAATTGGAACAGGCAAGCCCGGAAACATAGCTTTCTTTTCCAACACTAATAAAGTGACAAATGATCCAGCTATGATACCGACAAAGGAAACTATGTAAGAAAGCCAAGTAAACGACCTTAACATAGCTGCAGTGAGCATTGAGTAGAAGACAAGGTCTCCAAGACCCATCTGGATATCCTTAAATGAAAAACTTAAACCCTTTAATTGGTCCAACCCCGATGAATTCGCAATTTTGCCGACGGGACCTTTGTAGACTGCAACGATGTCATAGACTGCTAAGAATGCAAGGATTAGTATAGCACTGATTAGTGGGATTGACCAGCCTAAGAACACTCCGAGAGCTCCGCCAAGCAAAACGACGACCAAGTTTCGAGCTACCTCACCTAATCGAAAAATGGCAAGGTCAAAGACTATCGTTATAATTATTGTTAGAGTTATGACGTAGATTTCCCAGTTTGGGAACGATGATAGCAACGCAGACAAATAGAACAATGATAACAGTACTGAGGCAGAAGTTAATGCAAACCCTATGAGGGCACTGATTATTTTACGATTTCTTCGCTTAATCAGCAGATAAAAAACTGTTGCTGCAACAGCCAGAATAATGACGAAGTATAACGCGTTGCCGAATGAGCCTGAAGGTGTGTCTGGAAGCGGCGTAACAGGCAGCGTCTCTATTGGATTATTGAGTAGTAGATAGGAGAAGCCGAGCCCAGCAAGTAAGCTGGCAAGTATTGGAATTAGATATATTGGTTTTGCTTTGAATTGTTCTGTATCATTTGAGAACGGAGCTGTTTTGTTCGTTTCTGATGTTTTTGGCGTTTCTGACAACTGTTTCACTTCAAATTATTAATGACTATTGAGGCTTGCATGTTATCTTCGTAACAGAATAACCTTTGCTTTTTGTCCGTGTCAGAAATTGAATTTGAGAAATGCATGACACAATATGAATGTGGACAATGCTTCAAACCTAACGTATGTCCAATCTCATGAACTGCTTCTTTAATGGCTCTATCAATGAAAAGCTCTGAATTTGCAGAATCCCCGTAGAATTCAGGCTTTAACCGCCACAATGAGATTAATGCAGTTTTGCCTGGAAAGGTGCCTTCTCCAAAAACAAAATTCAATTCTGGTACAAAAATATCTACATCCAAAACACCGAGAATACGACTAGCGGTATTATCGTTATAGGCTTGGATAATTCCCAGTATTTGATTAGAACGGTACTGTCCTCGTGTCTTGTCGAGAGCTTTTTCAGGTAAACGTAGGTTTTTAAGAATTGCCGCTTTGGTTTTTGGGAAGACGTTTACTAAACCACACTTTATAGCCTGCAAAGTTTTCTCTTCAATATTCCCAATTGGCACTATTCCAAGCGACATGCCCACAGATTAAACCTCAAACGTTTCCCCCGTTTGTGGTGCATAGGCATCTAACCCCAATTCGGACTTAGCCCAACCAGCGAATAGTTCACAGTTACCCTCAGCACCATGGACGACAAAAACTTTTGGTTTACTATTACTACTTAATCTCTGTAATGCTTCTTTTAGTTTGCTTGCTCCACAATGCGATGAGAAATCGAAATGTTGATAACGTGCTTTAATTTTGCGTACCTTCCCATCAATTGTACAGATGCCCTTCTCCATTAATTCTTTACCCGGAGTACCAGGAATCTGATAACTAACCAAGAAAATTGCATTCATAGCTTTCTTGCCAAGTTTCGACACATAGAACGCTGCTGGTCCGCCCTTTAACATACCCGCAGTTGAGATTATCACACCAGGAGTTTTCAGAGCTCTTCTTCTGTCCCTCCAGCCTTCTACCCAATCGGCCGAATGCATAGCATCCATGAAAAGCTTCGGGTCTTTGAGATACTCCCGATAATTCATTATGACTCTACTAGCTTCACGAGCCATTCCGTCTAGAACCATGGGATACTCAAAATGGTTAGCGGCTAAGACACAAGCTATTTCTTGTGATCTTCCAACACCAAACGCTGGAACAAGTACTGTTCCACCTACTTCAACGACTTCGGTAACTGCTTCAACAAATTCTCTCTCTAGCTGGAGACGTTCGGTATGATCTTCATCTGCGTATGTGCTCTCCATGATGATTGCGTCTAATTTGCCACAATCTAGATCAGCGGCGGGTAGAAGCTTTGTTTCTTCAATGTTAAAGTCTCCTGTGTACAGAATGCGTTTGCCTTCCGCTTCAATTAACGCCATGGAGCTTCCAGGTGTATGTCCAGCATTGTATAATCGAACTCGCATGTCACCTACTGTTTCTTCGGCACCCCATTCCATATGCGTGTTGCTGTGCATCATCTTGTTTAACTCGAGGTACTCGAAGGGTAAATAGTAGCTGGATAGATGAATAAAATCTTGAACAAGTAGCTGCGTTAACTCCAAGTTTAGCTTATTTGTGTACAGAGGCTTCTTTCCTTGAATATAGAACATCGGCACGGCGCCTGAATGATCCAAATGACTGTGTGTAAGAATCAATGCATCGACTTCTTTTGGTGGGACATGCATGGGAAAACCAGGCTCATGATCAAGCATCACTCCATAATCTAGAAGGACTTGAGTTTTCTCTGATTTAACAGCGATACCTATGCGCCCGACTTCACGCGCTCCGCCCAAAAATTTAAGCTGCAACAAGAATCATCCTTTTACTCAATCAAATAGTTGAACATGCAACCTATTTTAAAAACGTATTGACTTCCTAACTGAGGATACATTGACTAACCCTTTCTTAATAGCATGTAAAACCTCATCAAGATCCATCGAAGATTGGATCTCTGTATAAACTGCAAATAATTCTGCGGGTTGATGTGCATCACTGCCTGCAGTGCCCGGTAAACCCAACTGTTGAGCCAATTCTCTTGCCGTCTCATTTGCAGATGGAGAAGAACCCCCATTTAAAATTTCGATAGCGTCAACTTTATAATTTTTAGCTAAATCACCCATACCATATTCTCGGTAAGGATGAGCAACTATCGAAACATAATCATTCTTATGAGAAAAATCAACTAAATTCTCCATTGTCCAAGGTTGAGGTGGCATTTCTTCAGTGCCAAGAATGACAATATCACCTACAGTTGTACTTATTTCAATCCCAGGGATGATAAGTATATCTTGATAAGCAGAAGCTAATTGGCGGGTTATATTACAGGCTTTAACAGTATCATGATCAGTTACTGCGGCTACTTTAATGAAATTGTGTGTTGCCAATCGTTCTACAAGAGTTTTTGGTAGAATCGATGAATCAGACGAATAAACAGTATGGATATGTAAGTCAGCAAATATTCTTTCGATAATTCCACATTCCTTTTAATACTGAGTTATTTATTCGTTAGCTCTCTTTAGTCTTTTTTCAGTAGGCTAGCGATAATTATATCTATTGTGATTTCTGCAACTTTGAAGCTTATGTGTTTTATGTTTTGACTAATCTTGTGTTATTGCCGTCAAAGTCTGTTTAGCTATTGAGTAGTTTGTTTATTATGTTGAGAATTAGGGTTTACAAATCGAGAATTTATGATTGTAAGATTTCTTGAAGTTTACCATATTTCTTGAGAAAATGGTAGCCTTTTTTGTTGCTTCATATTTGGAGCCATTAAGTTTTGACATCTAATTTTTTGAAGATAATTCAATAAATCTTCTGTTAGAAGATAATTCACACCTGCTCTGTACATTATACGAGTTTTTATGGTTGGTCTTGTGCACTGATAAAGAACTTATGTAATTATTTGTTTGCGGTCTCTTCTATTTCGGTTATCTACTATTTGGCTTCTTCTCAAAAAAATCATTTCTGTTTTACGACATAAAAGAATTAGTTATACATAAACTTAATCTTACAAAATAACTGTAAGTAAATCTCTTATCACTCAAAGCATGCTTATTAGCATATGAGAGAAAATGTTTGCAGAAAACTCTTTTGATTAGTTTATCATGTTAAGCATTTAGAGTTTTGAGTGAGTTAAGGTTTCTTCTAGCATGATTTCTTGTTACACTTTAGGGACAATCACTGGTGTAATTGTAACATTAACGTGTGCTAATTTTTCATATCGATTTCTGTTTGTCTTAATCATCTTCTTACCATCAAATATGCAATAAAGACTATATCCTACAAGCCAACTTATTGCTAAGATAGGTAGAAGCGCTATCTTAATGATTTTGCTTTGTTTCTGAAGTTTTAACATTTGGTGCATTATTTCTTCAAACTTAATTTGATTCATTTGTCTGTCCCCACCATATAATTATGGAAAACTACATTTAACATCTTTTGAGAGATTGACTTCACTATTTTGCAAAACCGCGTTTAGAAGTTAATTTTAGCTCTATTTTCTTGTATACACTCAAAAAATACTGCTCTATAAAATCCAAGAATTAAGTGCTTAGATTAATCTTAGTTCTTAATGAGACTGATAAGTCCTATATAGATTTCAACTATTGATTAAGTTCTTGATGTAACTGCTTCCTTCTATTGTTCATAATACTTTCATAAGTCGCATGAAACACAGTTCAACTCTTCAGGTTTTTATTAAGAATGAGTTCTAACTGAGTCAAGAATGTTTTTTGTCTTTTAACATTTAGACTTATATGCTTAAATTGCTTATTCTTTTCCGAACAGACTCTTCTTACTGCATTTCTAATATTGTTGCTCCAGTTTTGTGTATCATCAAAAAGCACAATCAAACTATATTTTGAATCTCTCACATAATCAGCTACTTGATTAGCCACATACTCTATTGTACCTTTATCGAACGGAATAGCGGTCTCATGCTGCGATAGAGGATAGACCTCGTCCAACTCTAAGGGAATTATACCCAACGGTGCATCATAGAAACAAACGTGAATAGTCTTCTGAAGTTGCGGGCTTAGCCTTTTGAGAAGTTGTCGAATTTTTTGGTACTCTTTTGCCTTATGGAAGGGCTTGCTGCGAGTTTGAGGACAGAGGAAGAGTGTCCTCATAGTTGCAGGTGGAACGTAATTCTCGCATAATTGTCTTCTGTGATGACCGATTTCGGGACG
>DATGZD010000066.1:0-5845 GCA_035297385.1 Candidatus Sulfotelmatobacter sp.
CAGAAAATTCTGAGGCTGAAGCATGGGGAGTCACAGCGCAAGCCGCGCAGATTGGTGAGGATGTTGGTTTATGTAGTATACAAGGCAAAGTAAAGACTCGACAAGGCAAAGTTGTGATGATCCGTCTACCAAGCATAACCGAAGGCGGTTCCAGAGCTGTCGACTTAATCAAGGTTAAACAGTTATATGAAGAATTCAAACCAGATAGGATAGGCGTTATCGGTGTGGTTGGACGTGCTGTTCTGAACAAGCTGAGGTTAAAAGCTGATTTAGACTTTGGCATAACGCGGGCAACAGCTTTGGCTGCAGAAAGAGGCCTGAACGTTTTTGTCCTTGTCGTCGGCAGAATGGTAAACCGTGTAATCGAAGAAATCGATACTACGAACCTAAAGCATGGTAGTAACATAACATATGAAGTGAAAGATGGAAAAATAGCTTCTGACTAGAGAAAAAATATCTTGGAAATTGAGCTTTAGTATTAGCGTTTTCATGACAATACGAACCTCTTGCTGGTCGCTGCAATCAAATCCATAATAGCCAGCAATACGGCAGTTTAGTCGTTTGCTAACAACATAAAGAAATAGTACAATTTTTTGGGTAGCTTCTATTACGGTTTTGTAATAGAAGCCTTCTCCCTTTCTCCCCAACACTTGGCTCTTGTGCAATATGTTCATGATTCTAATAAAGCGTTGTGCCAATCCTCGACATATATCCTGAAGTTTAAATATTCTTTCAATTTTCTCGCATTAACCATCAGAAAGAGAGGATACTGTTGTACGAAGTTGCTTTATTATGCAGCTTTTCCGTTAACACAGTAGTATTGGTCTTTTAATCCATATTTTTTCCATACAGGACATCTGGGACAGTCACAGCCTTTCTGGACAACAGGCTCCTTCGCTTTTCCTTTACCACAGAAGAGAATTCCTGTCAGCTTGGAGGTTTTATAGGTTGGGCACCCGGGACAAATGCATTGCTTTACATTTTCTGGAATGTCTTGAACCATTACCATTTCAAATCACTCCTATTTTGTTTAAGTAAAAAATTGTCTAAGAACTAAAACAAATGAGCTGATTTGAACATTTCGGTCTTACAATATCAGTAGCTACTTCGATGTCGCTACTTCATTTTTCAATTCCTCAGCAGTCAAATCCTCAGCAATTACAGTTTCAGTAGCATTAGTTTCCACATTGTTCTAGTTTCAGTGGTTTCAGCGCCCGCAACAATCTCACTAGCCTCAATATCTTCAATCTCAGCAGACTTGGGAACTTTGAAAGTCAGTTTCTGCTCTTCCTATTTACTTTTCTCAGCTTTATCTTCAAATGCTGGAACGGGTAATTCCACAACAGATATTACGAAGACTGCCGCTGCAATCAAGATCAAGCTTATTCTCAGCATTAACCAGTAAGGTTGCGCCCAATTCATATCGAAAACTAGACCATAATTGTAGAGAGTGCTGTTAACCAACGTATCAATTTGAGTCAGCAAAACGATCACAACACAGAGTAGTACATCGCCGAGAAGCACTAATCCAACCCTTATTTTTGACATGTGTTTCGCTTCTCTTAACCCCACTTATAGTTGCTCAAATTGTATGGTAAAATATTTATCTCTTGTGTACACGGGCTCAAGATAAAGACCTTATGAAAACCTGAAAAACAAAACATATAACAGCCAAGCAATACACAGAGTGGAGGGAGAGAGTTATGGCTGATAGGATAGCGGAACGGATGCCTAAAGAAAAAATTCGAGAACTCAAAGAAATGATTCAACAAAAACCTAAAGATGAACCAGTCGAGAAAGTCTTAGTCAACTTCTGTGAACGTCATGCTGTCACGTTAGGAACCTGCAGAAAGTATTACGAACTTTTAGTCGAGAAAGGCGATATTAAAGAACAATAATGGACAATGGCAAACTGAGTAATACTGCAATGATTCAAGGTGAAACAGAGGAAAAATAACAGTTCTAAGAGCAGAACAATTTAAGTCATAAAACATCAATTACTGATTCTAGGCGGTGCAAGACTTGAAGCAACTTATCTTTGTTGGTCTGGGCTTGAATGATGAAAAGGGAATAAGCTTGCACGGCTTAGAAGAAACACGAAATGCAGACACAGTTTTCATGGAACTTTACACAAATCTATTACCAGAGTTTTCATTGAAACAGTTCGAAGCCTTATCAACGAAAAAAGTAAATATTCTTTCAAGGAGCAACTTGGAAGAGGAGAACGGTAAAATCGTTCTAGACGCAGCGAAAAATGGCAATGTAGTTTTTCTTGTTCCTGGAGATCCGTTTGTCGCAACCACACATGTTGCGCTTAGAATAGAAGCGGAAAAACGCGGCATAAAAACGCGGGTTATTCATGGTGCTTCAGCAATCTCTGCAGTTATTGGCGTTACTGGGTTACACAACTATAAGTTTGGAAAGACTGTGACTATACCATTCAGTGAGAATTCATCAGAAACACCATACAACGTCATCGCCCAGAACAAAATGTTTGGACTGCATACATTGTGTTTGTTGGATTTAAGAGCTAACGAAGAACGTTTCCTTAGCATAAATGAAGGCATAAAACAACTGTTGGCAGTTGAAGAGAAAAAAGCAAAGAGAGTCTTTACTCCTGAGACTCTTGCAATTGGGGTCGCACGTGTGGGATCCCAGAACCAGACTGCAAAAGCGGATTGGGCGGAGCAGCTGATTAGACATAATTTTGGTGGTCCACCACAGACTCTAATTGTCCCAGGTGAACTCCATTTTATGGAAGCTGAGGCTTTAATTCGATTTACAGGAGCGCCCCAAAAACTGCGAGGTGGGGGAAGATGAGTTTAGAGACACTTGTTGTTAAATACATTGAATCAGCGGAGATCGTCCTGCAAGACTTGCAGATACAGGGGTCATTAAAGATAGACGAACAACAGATTAATCAGATTATTGAGTATGTTAAGGACTATTTAGCAGATGCTAAGTACTATAGAACTCAAAACAGGCTTGAAACAAGTCTAATCTCTGTCGCCTATTGTGAAGGTTTGTTAGATGCACTGAGATTATTAGGAGCGGTGAAGTTTGAGTGGCCACAAAAACCGATAACGAAAGAAAAGTAGTGTTGGCGTCGGGCGTATTCGACCTGTTACATTTGGGTCACGTAAGGTTTTTGGAAGAAGCGAAAAAAACAGGCGGCAAAAATGCAAAGCTCTTAGTCATTATAGCCAGAGATAGCACAGTCCAGAAAATGAAGGGGAGAAAACCCATTATGCCTGAGGACCAGCGACTTGCTCTGGTTAAGTCTTTAAGAATAGTTGATGAAGCTACCTTAGGTTTTGAGGATTTTGATATAGGTGACATAATCGAACGAGTTAAGCCTGACATTATTGCGCTAGGCTACGACCAAGGGGACGTTGAATCGCAAGTCTGCGAATACGTTAATAAGTATGGAACGAATGTGAAGATAGTTCGTTTGGGGAAATTCAATTTCGACGAACTGAGTAGTTCATCGCAGATTCGCGAAAAAATCGTTGAAAAATTCGCTAGATGAGAAGATGTATAACAGTGAGAAATACAAGCCAACGTACATACTAATTATCATAAATGTTTTAGTGTACATCTATACTTCAGTGGTTGGCGGTAATTTTCTCGAGACTGCGCCTAACCTAATTTACAAGTATGGACAAGTTGGATTCTATGTTATGGAGGGAAGTTACTACCAATTAGTTACTTCTATGTTTGTGCATGCTACAATTGTTCATATCGCAGGCAACATGATTTTTCTGTTGGTTTTTGGTCTACGCGGTGAAGAAATGTTCTCCCTACCGGAATACTTGGCGGTTTATTTTCTAGGTGGACTGTTTGGAAATGTTCTTTCTCTGTTCTTCTTACCGCTTGATGTGCCATCTGTTGGAGCATCAGGGGCGATTTTTGCCTTGTTTGGTGCAGTAATAATTCATGCTCGGCGTGCTGTAGGACAGTCGGTTATTGGCGCGTTGATTTATGGCTTTTTCTTGCTATTCTTAAGTTCTGCGCCTAATGTGAATAATTTAGCACATATTGGCGGTTTAGTGATTGGGTTGATTATAGGTTATGTTTTAGCTGCACGTCGAAAACATGGAACTCAATATAAAGTAACCTATTCTTATGGGAGCCCATTGCCTCTTTAGTGTGAGTTGACGTCGGCAAGTATTTCGACTTTGACTTTTTGTCCATCTTTCACCTTAAGCTGTTTTCTTAGGTTGACTGGTGCAATTATTTCAAGCACTGAGGTGTCGTAATGGCTTCTCATGGCTAAGATTAATGCTCCTTTGATTTTGTTGTCTATGATGGCAGGGTAAGACATTATTGCACCAAAGGTTCGATCTGCATCTTTGAATCCTTGGATTTCGATTGCTCGATAAGCCTCCAATTCGGTTCGTGTCTTTAAGTCATACTCTGATGTAAGTTTTAGGTTTAATGTGCCTGGGTAGGGCTCGAACCCTAATTTTTCGATGAATTGCTTCTTGTATGCTTCCTTTGTCGTATAGTATGCTCCTTCACCTAAGCCCGTGAAAACCGTTCCTTCAAGTGTGATCGAAGATGGAAATGCACTCTCTATCCAGAGTTGTAGGTTTGAATATAGCTTTTGAAGTTCTTTAACGCCTGCCTCATCAATCCTTATTAGGCTACCTTCAGGAGTGATACTTCGTTTAATCCAGCCGTTCTTCTCCAACTTGATAAGATACCGCGAAGCCGTCTGTTGGGCGATGTCAAGTTTTTGTGCCAGATACTCAGTGCTAATTTTAGCCGTTCTTCGATATGCACCCATTTCAGCCAGTTTAAGTAATGTAAAGAGGTCTCGCCAATCAGTTTTTTCTGTCAAGTCCTGTTCTAGTCTCCATAATTATGTGCCGTGATCACCGAACTGAAATCCCTTCTTTTCAACGAAATAACAAAATTGGTTCATCAATGTATTTATGCTTTTTATGGGTGGATAGAAAGAAGTTGGCGTGCACAATCAACTGGGAACTGTAAAGTACTATAAGGCGAAAGTTCCCGAACCTCAACCGGTTCAGATGCAGGTTGATTTACGTCCTTGCCATAATTGACATAACCTAAACACACTATTAGCCCAACCAAACTTCACAGCGTTTTTCCGACGTGTGCTACACTGATCCTGCTCCAGACAACATTATATAACAATCTTCGAGTCTACTTCGAAATTAGAAACCATGCTAAAACGTCACCATAATAATGAACATTAAAACTCTGAGAGTTGCATGAAACCAATATTAATCTGTAATTCACAAGTTTATTATCTGTACATATCACAGAGGCACATGTGTTGACAGAACCGCAAAAACCCAGCAACCACGAAAACTTTAATCAAAAACTTGATGAACTCAACAAACAGATCGATGATGCATACAAAGACACACAAAAACTCGTTGAAAAACGCGATAAGCTTAACGAACGATTCAAACAACTACGTGAGGAAACACGTCAACTCAAGGCTGAACGTGACGATATAAATGAAAAAGTTCATGCACTAAAAACAGAACGTGATGAAACCAGAGTAACCATTCACCCTGTCATCGACGAAATAAAGAGTGCCAGAGAAAAGATTGCTGAATTAAAAAAGAAAACCCCAAAAAGAAGCAAAGAAGACCTTCAACAAGAAATCGACGACATAGAATGGAAAATCCAAACGACGTCACTGGACCTGAAAGAAGAAAAACAGCTCATAGAAACCGTGAAACAACTCGAAACCCAACTCAGTACATACAAGAAAATTGATCGGCAGTTCAAAAAAATCAATGAACTCCAGCATGGACTCGAAGCGGTTGGCGAAACAGGTGATAAGCTTCATACTGAACTCTCAGGC
>DATGZD010000067.1:0-1883 GCA_035297385.1 Candidatus Sulfotelmatobacter sp.
GATTGCAAAAATTGCGCCATGCTTCGCTCATTACGGCTCTGGTTGGACAATCTTCATAGCCAGTTTGCACTCACCGCCTCCATTCGACTCAGCACCACAAACGCCCTTTATTGCCGGGCCGTTATGGTTAATTCATTCTAACTGAGAGAGTTCCGTAGACTTCTAAAGATAACGAAAAATTTTCTACATTCACCGTGACTCTATGCAAGGCCGGCAGCGCAACTGGTGCATAATAGCTCGCGGTTAATTCTGGTTGAAATGTTCCAGACTCAGATTTATAGAGACTTGTTGACGATTTCAGTGGTGGTTCCGATCTTCGGAAACCCCGTTCAGAATAATCTTCGAAATTAGATACACATTTCCTTAGAGTCATTTTATTAACTCTTAATTCCTTACAAATGGCTCAAAACAAAATTGAAATGGACGTTGTCAATCTGAGGTGTGCAGGAATTGACGTTGGTAGTAAATCACACTTTGTTGCAGTAGGCCAAGATCTGAAAGATGTAAAAGAATTTGGCGTATATGCTGAGGATCTAACCTCACTTTGCAAGTATCTTAAGGAACATGGGATCACCTCTGTGGCACTGGAAAGCACCGGAAATTATTGGCAAAATCTTTATGTAGAGTTGATGCGTTTTGGTTTTGATGTAACACTATGCAATGGGAAATTCACCAAAAACATCAAAGGTAAAAAGACAGATGTAAAAGATTGCCGGTGGATACAAAAGCTACATACTCTTGGACTACTAACTGGTAGTTTTCTACCAGATGAGACAACCGAGCAACTTAGAACATATTGCCGGCAACGAGCAAACTTGATAGACTTAGCGGCTGAAGCAACTCATAAGATGCAGAAGTACCTTCGACTGCTTAATTGCAGGTTAGATATTGTTGTGAGAGATATTTGTGGACAGACAGGTCTTGCAATTATCGATGATATATGCAAAGGGAACCTCAACCCTGATTTATTAGCAGAACATCGCAATTACAAATGCCGTAAATCAAAAGAAGAAATCGCCAAGGCGCTAAGCGGCAATAATAGACCTGACTTCCTCTTTGGGCTTAAACAAGAGTATGAAAGCTATATGTTTTACCAAAAGAAAATCGATGAGTGTGACGGGGAAATTACCAGGTTCCTCAACCTCCAAATTAATACCTGCCCTGAAAAAAAAAGCTCAAAGCAGATAGTAAGCCTTATAAACGAGTGACAAAAAACGCTGTAAATGGACTTGACCTAAACCAGGCTGCATTCCAATATTTTGGTGGAGTTGATCTATTGAAAATAGAGGGAGTGAGCTATGCAACCGTTCTTACAATAATGAGCGAATTAGGGCCAGATGGATTTACCTGTTTTGAAACAGCAAAACAGTTTACCTCATGGATGCGCCTGGCACCCAATAATAAAATATCAGGTGGCAGAATACTTATTCACAAAGTTCCAAAGGGTAGTAATCGATTAAAAAAAGCATTTAGACAGGCTGCCAATTCAATTGGTAACTTAAAAGACACCCATCTTTCAGACTTCTTTAAAAGAGTTTCATATAGGAAAGGACATCAGGCAGCTGTAAGCGCAACTGCAAGAAAGCTTGCAGTAATTGTGTGGAATATGGCCACAAAAAAAGTACAGTACAATCCACCAGTTGAATACATGTTCCTAGACGAAAAAAGAAAGTTAAAACTGGTCCAAAGAATAAGGAAGAATATCGCTAAATTCGATATAAAACCGGATGAGATTGGATTTGTAACTGCTTGATTATCAGTAGTGTTTTTTGCCGTTATTCAGAATTCCTCCCAGCGATTTTGGACGATTCAGCTCAACAACTTTAATCTCATTTAATAATATGTTCCTTTAAGTAAATATATCTTCAAATTTAAAAATTAAT
>DATGZD010000068.1:0-5727 GCA_035297385.1 Candidatus Sulfotelmatobacter sp.
TCATATTAGATAGCAAGTTTTTTCTACGTAGTGAACTGATGTAGAAGAGAAAGCTATGGTTACATGTAAGAGGAATGGAACAAAGACTTCTTCATTTGGTGTTTCAAAAAGAGAGAACCATGACTCTTCAACCTTCTACAATAGTAGACTATACACTGGCATGGCACTTGATGAGAGATTACCAGAAATAGAGAACCCTGTGCCATCAGATATACTTGATAGAGTCTTATGTCAAGATAGTCAAAGAATGAACAATATACCCGATTCATGCATTCATTTGATGGTTACTTCTCCACCTTATAATGTTGGAAAAGAATATGACAAAAACCTTAGTCTTGATGATTACTTCGTTCTTCTAAAAAATGTGCTCTCAGAAACATATAGAGTCCTGGTTAATGGAGGAAGGGCGTGTATTAATATAGCCAACGTAGGAAGAAAACCCTACATGCCATACCACAAATTTGTGCTTGACGCAATGGCAGATGTTGGTTTTTTAATGAGAGGAGAAATAATCTGGGACAAAGGAGCAGGTGCTGGTATATCAACCGCATGGGGAAGCTGGTGTTCACCCTCTAACCCAACACTTAGAGATACACATGAATACATTTTAGTTTTCTCAAAGGGTAAATTCTCTAGAAAGAAAAGAAATAGGAAAACCACTATCACAAAACAAGAGTTTCTTGAATTCACAAAGAGTATATGGAAGTTTTCACCTGAATCAGCAGTGAAAGTTAATCATCCTGCACCTTTTCCGGTAGAATTACCCCGAAGATGTATACAACTTTACACTTTTGAAGATGAAATAGTTTTAGACCCGTTTGGCGGTGTTGGAACTACAGCAATAGCTAGTGTTAAAAGTAAGAGACATTTTATCAGCATAGATAATGACTCTGCATATTCTGAAAGAGCTAATCAGAGAGTACAAGAATTCATCAACCAAAGAAAATAACTGCATCTGCCATAACGTTAAACCTTGAATTGTCCCCTACTTATACTTGATCACCAGATGCCACACCAGACTGAAACAATACTGATACGACAGGTACGAAATATTTTAATGTACATATCGTTATCTTAAATCTACGCGCCAAAAAAGAACGTCACCTTATGATTGGAATAAGTATAAAACAGTCTCGTAATGCTTTGGTCTTATTAGCTTTCTTTTGCCTTTTAACCATTACACTTCTTGTCACTGTGGTACAGCAGGTTCAAGCTCAGACGAGCACCTTGGTAACAGTTACAAGTTATAATGGAACTTCACGAAATTATACTCTGTCAGAGTTGCAGAGCTTACCAGCCACTAGTGGGTATGGAGGGTTCTACCAGCCTAACCAGCAAATAATCAACAACGGTCTCTGGACGGGTGTGTCAGTTCTTTATCTCTGCAACCAAGTGCATGGCTTGACCCAAACCTCAGCGATTACAGTCATTGGTCTGGGTGTCAACAACTTTACTTATAGTATGGTCGCAAACGGTCTAGGTCTGAACCCAACGTATAAAACTTACAACAATTTGACGGGCAATCAACAAAACCAGACTCTTCCAGTAACCCTTATACTTGCTTATCAAGTCAACGGCACAAGCTTGCCTAGCAGCTCAGTACCTGAGCCAAGACTTGTAATCGTTGGACCCGAAGGTCTGTTGATGGATGGTTCAGGTGGAAGAAGCGTAACCAAAGTAACCGTCACGGACACACAGATACCTGAGTTTCTCTCATGGGGACCCGTGGTTCTATTCTTCATGATAGCACCGGTAGCTATAGCCGTATTCAAGAGCAAGCAACTTGAAAGAAAACAACCTCTAAGCGTAAACAAGTAGAATTAATTGGCTAAAGTCTTGACTGCTGAAAATTATCTTTATCCTTGCTTGGATGAGTGTGAAAGTGCAGTTTTTTGACTCGGTTTAGGATAACACAGGATATCAATCCGCCTGCACCTCCAAAGACTAAGTGTACTGTTCCAGCGATACCTATTCCCGCTAACAGAATATGTGCGTTTAAGCTCAAGGCACTAGTTATAGAGTAGTCTATGATCATCTTACTAAAACTCCCAAAAGCCCCAAGAACGATACCCACCAAGGGATTACCTATACGGTCTTTGAACGCTAACGCTATTACATCCATCGTCAAGCCCATCGCTGTATACTCGAAGACTTTAAGGAAGCCTGTATCTGCCATACCAATTGCTCCAATCAGCAACCCAGATAGTACCCCAATGTACACGCCTGAACCAAACTTGCGAGTCACCCCGGTTCCGATTATGAACGGTATAACCCAGAAGATTGCTGTATGTCCAGGAAGACCGATTGGTGTCTTGAAGAACGTCTTGAGTATGTAGACCAACGCTGCCATCAACGAAAGAAAGCAGACCTCGTAGAGCCGAAAGTATCTTTTACGCTTCAAGGCAGATATCTCATCCTGAGACGCTAGATCTTAGGTTCAACTTGAAATCCTCTGCTAACGTGCCGTTTACGGCCACCAGTAAAATGAAATTATTCTGTACTCGGTCACCTGTGAAATCTACATAGAACTTTCCAGCAAGTTCGTCAGTGGTTGTTACTTCTCCAGTTGGATTTCTTGGATCTGTGGTTATATGAAGAGTGTTAACTCCACCGCCGACTTTTTCGAACTTCATGAGGTAGGTGTCGTTTCCATAATCGTTGAATGATGCGCCTTTCTGATTTGAAACCTTGATGTATACATGGTTGAAATCTCGTATTGGCTGCTGCACATTAGGTCCCGTGGTGGTTTGGCTGGCTGGAGCTGTAACATAAAAGCCACTCGCTCCCTGACCCTCAACTCGGTTCGTCCACGAACAGGCTTGGTTAGTTTGAATGTATCCGTAGACGTGGAAGGCAGCTGTACCATGTAGTCCCTCGAATCTGTAATCCACACGAACCGAGGGAAACGTGGCATTCAGGTTTGAAGTCGCGTTCAAATCTACAAACATTACGTTAAAGACAGAGGTTCCGTTAATGTTTACTCCAGGCATGACAGCTAGCTTTTCCGCATAAGGAATCCAAGTTTGGGGGCCGTACAGAAAACTCTCTGCGAAGAAGGTTTCGTTTAGATTATAGTTTCCAGTCTCAGTGTTTGCCGGTTGATTAAGAAACATCCACTGGATTACAAGAACGGTTCCAATGAGTACCACCATAATTGAGAAGGCTACTGCCAATTTGTACTTGAACTTCATTTATGCCATCTTCAAAGCGACTAATTGGTTGTTGCGTTCTTCCACAAAAAGAACTGCCTTTCCCTGTATGAACGAGGGAGTAGCCTTTTTTGGGATTTTCACTTGGCAGTTGATTATGTTTTCTCCTTTTAGTGTTAAAACTTGGTCAATTCCTGCATCAGTTATTTCCTTAACTAAGCATAAACCTGTCAGATCTCGATTTCTGCCTTTGAGAAGGAACCTACCATCATTCTTCAGTGAAGCCAACGCAACACCTGCAATTGCACCAATGACTCCACCTTCGGTTCCACCTAATCCTTCAAAACGGATTTTGCTACTATGAGCTATCTCCCTAGCTTCTTGTTGTGTCACTACCAAGTTTTTGGCGTCTTGACCAAAGGCTATCAACGCAGGAGTTATTTGGTTTTCAGATGCTACAGCTAATCCAGGATCACTACCCTCAACAAAATCTTGAAGCATCATCTCTTTTGTGATTTCGAAAATATGGTTAATATCACTCACAGCCGCTTCTACATGAATCACTGCACAACTATTGTGCGAAGTAAACGGTATATTTGGATGAACGAACAGTTGGTGACGGGTTACTCCAAAAATCTTAAAGTTGGAGCAGAGTGCGGCTGCTATGTCTCTGGCAAGTTTACCTGTACCACGGGACTCAGTTGTATCGGTATCATCTATTCCAACCAATATCATCCTTTTTCTCAAACCCATCGATGTGTAATTTAAGACACAACGGCGTAAGCTATTAAAAGTTACTGAGCCTTTTGCTAAAGAGATTAGGAAAAAATGCAACCTTTAATCCAAAATGCATAACAGAACTGCACATCTTACTGCGCAAATTAGTTGGTGTTTTATAAACAGTTACAGAAGAAACAGGGGACATGAACCTGGTTAAGTGGAGA
This sequence comes from Candidatus Sulfotelmatobacter sp., assembly GCA_035297385.1. Lineage (GTDB taxonomy): Archaea > Thermoproteota > Bathyarchaeia > Bathyarchaeales > Bathycorpusculaceae > UBA11855. The sequence goes on from DATGZD010000068.1 coordinate 4,094, forward strand.
TGTCACCTATAAATTCTTTTTTTTGTTAAAAATGGTTTCAGCGTTCAACTCAACATATTAAACATAATAGGCAGGTTTTGCTTGTGGTTTCTTTGGTTTAGCCATTCTTTGGACGAGCCATTTCATCTTGATGCTTTGAGCGCGCGCGCTGCCGACTGTACAGCAGTGAGGGACGTCATTTCCTGGGAATCAAGCCCTTTCTTGAGCACTGATGTTCCAAGCTCTCTTGCAATTGCCAAGTCTTCCCTGTTTGGGCGATCCAAACTCCCTTCTGCGGTTAATCCGTGAAATTGCTTAAAGTAATGTTGACCGACGAACTCACCAGCACCGACTACGTTTAAGCCTTTCTTAGAAAGCAGGGCTATAAGTTGTTTTAGTGCTACACCAGCATCTACATTGCCATAAACAGCTATTGCAATTGCAGAAGTATGTTTTGGAACGCAGCTTAACACAAGGTTGATTCTTTCGTGGGCTAATGATGGCATACGAGAGGCGTAGACTGGAACGCCTACAACCCAAAGATCTACAGTTTTAAGGCTTAGAATTTCAGGAATTCTAGGTTTTGTTAAATCAATTCGTACTGGTGATGTCTCGCTGATTGAGCTGGCAACTTCTTCGCATACTCTTCTTGTTGTCCCTGTGGGTGAGAAGTACATCAAGCCAACAGTTGGATTTTGGTTACTCATCTTAGTCTACTCCGTTTTGTTTTGTGGCTTTGATTTCTTCTGCTTGGAGGTCGAGTCTCAGAGTGCCTTTGGTTCCTACCACTTCTAGAATGATTCCCTCGGCGAAGGTTGCCTCGATCAGACTGCCGATCGTTCCTTCGATTAGTGTACTTTCTTTTTGACTATTGTCTGTTATGGATATGTTTTTGATTTGATTTTTTGAGTTGAGTTCTATCGAAAAGCACCGTGCTGGTTTTTCCGTTGTTCCCACGTGACTCCCTCCAAGCGTCAACTCGCTTTTTATTGAGTCGTTTGTTTCTATGCCTTGACTTTCTTACCGAGTAGGCGCACGCAAGATGTAGTGCATTGTCACACCGAAGCCCCAACCGCACATTGGGAACAGGAACCATGGAAACTGTGGGACAGTCAACATGTTAATAGTTACTAACACGCTGTTGACAGCCACATATGCGGTTAGGTTGATTTTGAAGCCTTTTTTTGCTTCATATGCTTGTTTTTCGAGGGAACTTTGTTCGATTTTTGTTTGAGTTATTTTTTGGTTTTGCATTTTATTTTTCCTCAAAACAAGCATATGCCAGAAAAAGCCCATTAGTTTTATTTTACAACCATGTGTAATATTACACAATCTTGTTGAATCCACTCAGTGATCATTATGACTGAAGAAAAACGCTTGGATACGCTATTCTATGAGCTAGCCAGTGAAGATAGGCTTGCCATCCTTCGAGAACTCTGTAATTCCAGTCTGAAGATGCAGGACATAGCACGTAAACTCGATTTAACCGCTACTGAAGCCTCTCGCCAGTTGCAACGCATGAGTCAAGCAAAACTGATAGAAAGAGGCTCGGAAGCAGCCTACACTACAACTCAGCTTGGCAGACTACTCTTAACTCTTTCAGTCTCATTAGAGTTTGTCTACAAACACGGCGACTATTTTTTAACTCATGATCT
>DATGZD010000069.1:0-10837 GCA_035297385.1 Candidatus Sulfotelmatobacter sp.
CCGTTCTCTGCTTATCCGCGGTAAGCATAGAGTTCATGTTCAGAAATTTGAGGAAGCTGGTAAGATAATTGAGCAAACCCGTGAGCTTGCGTTAGCGGAGAACAGTGTAGATATGGAGTTAAACCTAACCAAGAAGCCTAGAAGTAGTATATTTATAGATGATGAAGTTCAACCCTTCGGTCCATCTGCACCCATTAGAGATTTACATTTAGGCAATACAAAGTTTGAACGGCACGTAGAAAAAGCGTATCGTGACACTGACCTTAAAGCAGTCCAAGCAGTTAAGGAACTCTATAACGAAGGCGTTTTAGTTACGAAGATTCAACGCGCCTTCAGTGTGGGAGCTTTCGGAATCGAGAAAAACAGAAAGTTGGTTCCAACCCGTTGGAGCATAACAGCAGTAGATGATATAATCGGTAAAGACCTAGCAAAGCAAGTGAAGGCTTGTCCAGAAATTAATGAATATCGTGTTTATGAGTCAATCTATATGGATAATGTGTTCGAAATTCTCATGATCCCTTCCCAATGGAGTTATGAATCTATGGAGGCATGGTACCCTGGTACAGTATGGAACCCAACTGGAACAAAAATTGAGATCTATTCTGATTGGGAAGGCAACAATGGAAGATCCACGTACGCTCAAATCGGAGGTTGCTACTACTCAGCACGATTAGCAACTTGTGAATTACTAGTAAAAGAGCGCCGACAAGCCACTGTTATCGTGTTACGTGAAGCCCGTCCAGGTTACATTATGCCCATTGGCGTGTGGCAGGTTAGAGAAAATGTTAGGAATGCAATGCGTCAGAAGCCCCACATCTTCAAATCATTGGATGATTCTTTAAAGTACATTGCTAGTCGATTTGAGATTCCAATCCAAAGATGGGTCGCCCAGAGTGAGCTCTTAAAGAAAGCATTGTTCCAGAAGAAGATAACTGATTTTTTCTCGAACAATTCCGATAGATTTGGATAAGTCTTAAAAAGCACTAAGTAGAGTATGGATGGGACTTGTTACGGCTGAGATAATCATACAAAGAGTAAGTAAACAGTTGCTGCCTTTTGCGGCACTTTCAGCAAACCGTGCTGAACCTTTCACGTCTGATTTTGAGATGGCAACTATCTTTTCTTTAGCTGAGCTCGAAAGAGATAAGGGTGGTGGCCTAATTGCTAAGCAGCCAGAAGAAGAAATTGCATTCATTGCAAAGATGGGTTATCCTCTTTGGCTCTTCTCGTGGTCAGAACTTAACCTGATCTTTGATGGATTAAACCAGAACAATCACAATCTGCCTTATGTCTCAATTCCTGAAGTTGATGTTCTTCCAGATAACCTAACTCGGGCTGCAAAAACGCGAGAAACATACTTAGCTTTCCTCAATGATACAGCAAACCATCTTGAAATTACGACTGAAAAGAAAGAGCTTCGAATAAATGGGCTAATAACAGATCCTCAATTCTTAACTGAATTTGACTCTTACCGTCGTGAAGCAAAGACCGTTGAAGAAGATAATACTACAGGTTGGATCCAAACAGTTCTTGATGAAGCGGCTATTCTATGTGAGATCCGTGAAGTGGATGACCTTCGCAAATCCCTGCAAACGCGAACCGAAACTCTTAACACATGTATTAGGCTTCTCGATAAAACGACAAGAGATTACGTTAATGAATTACGTGATAAAGCGTATAATGTTAAGCAGGATTTTGCTATTGAAATCCGAGAAGAAGAGAAGATTGTAGCACCTAGAATTAGTCACATAAAAGAAGACTTTGATTTTCAGATGAACTCCATGACAAGAAGTTACGAGAAACAATGTCTTCCAATTCAAGAGGAAAAAGCCAAGCTTGAAAAGTCTAAAGAGTTTGCTCTAGCAAGTATTGAACAGTACATACAAGAAGCTAAAACTCATGCAGAGAATGGACAATCTGCTGCAGAACAAAAATGGAGGAGCAAAGCTGATAAAACTAGGAAGGAAATTGATGAAATTGAAGATCAATTGAAGCAAACAGAGAAGACTCTTAGAGATTTAGAGGAAAAACGTTCGCTTGAAACTTTTAAGATAAAAGAAGAGATGGAAACCAAAGTTAGAGAAGCCCAGAAAATATTGCTGGAGCTGGAGTCGGCACGCGATGCAAAAATCCGAATATTCAATGAAGAAATCCAAAGATTAGAAGAATCAACAAAACAGAAAAGCGATCAACTCAACAGAATGCTAAAATTGCTTGAAGGAAACATGATACAGTTTGTCTCGCTGGGGAAAAAGAAAGCAGGGTTAGAAGGAAGCATCTTGTATTATGTTCCATTCTATGTGATCTGTTTACAAGGAAAATCAAATAGACGTTACTTTATTCTTCCGCCATCAGTTGTGAGTACGGTTGGTGTTTTTACGGTGCTTAAGGGCGCATTAGGCAGGGCTAGAATTAGGAGCCTTCTTGTTCCGCGTTATAAGTCTATGACTGAACTCATAGATTCAATTCAGGTTTTAGCAGAAGAAAACGCGTTGTTTGAAGCCGAAATAAACGAGTTGGGTATTAAGAATAATATGCTCCTGACAGAGAACGCTCATGAAAACATCAAGAAAGGACTCGAACACCTAAGAACTGAAGGATGGTTATCTGATAAGGAAGCTGACGCCATATCACAAAGAATTACATAAGCGCTTCAATTATTACTTCTTGATACTATCCGTTTCTTGCTTGATTCTATGATCGATGGCTTGCGCGCGCTTTCTGTCAACAAAAAAATAGAAGAGAAGTTTAAATGAGTTAACTATTTTTTCGCTTTAGATCTAGCTGTTTTTTCTTCCCGCATTGGCTTCATCGGTTGATCACAACAAACTATATCGCAGGTTTCACATGTGCAGGGACTCTCGACGAGTACGACAAGACCGCACTCGTCACACTTGTATTTCTCACCTTTTTGTTTTGCCAAAAATTCACGCTCCTAAAATATCCAGATAATTTTACGTGTTCGCTTAATATAAGAATATCTGGCACATGCAAATTACGAAGCTTGGAAGACAGGTTTCAGATTTCTGAACATTTGTTCATTTAGTCATTTTCTTTTGGTTTTGCAATAGCTTCGAATGTTACGTATTCTTTGAACCTATCAGCCATGGTCGTTAGGCATTCATTAACTCTATAATTTACTGTTCCTTCTTCAAATGTTCCATCCTCTCGTCTTTCACCCGCTTTGACACCAGTGAGAAATTCAATACCTTCATCGATTGTTCTTACTGCATACATATGGAATTTTCCTTCTCTTACTGCATTAACTACTTCTTCCTTCAGCATCAAATGTTGAACGTTACTTTCTGGTATCATTACACCTTGTTTGCCCGTTAAGCCGCGTGCCTTACAGACTTCGTAGAAGCCTTCAACTTTTTGGTTTACTCCGCCTATGGCTTGAACTTCACCCTTCTGATTTACAGAGCCTGTAACAGCTATATTTTGTTTAATTGGAAACCCTGACAAAGCCGATAATAGAGAGTATAATTCAGTGCTTGCAGCGCTGTCACCTTCTACACCCTCATAATTTTGTTCAAAAACTATTCTTGCCGAAAGACTCATAGGTTTATCCTGTGCATACTTTTCAGTTAAGTAACCACTTAAAATGAGCACACCTTTTGTATGAATTGGTCCACCCATCTTAGCTTCACGTTCAATATCAACGACACCTTCTTTTCCCAAACCGTAGCTTGCTGTAACGCGTGATGGACTGCCAAATGCAAAATCTCCCAATCCCATCACAGCTAACCCGTTGACTTGTCCGGTTACGTTTTCTTCAGTCTCTATGAGAAGTATGCCACGATTAATCATCTCTTGAATCTTTTCTTGTATGAGTTTTGACCTGTAGATTTTTTCTTCTACGGCTTTTTTGACATGATCTGCAGTAATGTTCTTGGATTCTTCTTGTTCTGCATAATAATTTGCTTCACGTATAACATCTGCGACTTCAGCGAATTTCGTGGATAACTTCTTTTGATCCTCAGCCTGTCGCGAACTATGCTCAACTAGCTTAGCTAAAGCAGAGCTGTCGAGGTGTTTTAGGTTTTCTTTTTGACAAAGAGCACAGACAAAAGCACCGTATTCTGCGATGTTCTTATCATTCCTCGGCATAGTCGTGTCGAACTCCGCTTTAACTTTAAAGAGTTCATTGAAGTCCGTGTCCATAGTGAAGAGTAGCTGATAGACGTATGGGTCTCCAATAATGATAATCTTCTCTTTCAAAGGAATCGGTTGAGGTTTAAGGCTCTTTATACTCAAGAAACCATATCGTTCTTCAGGTTCCTCGATACGTATTTGTCTCTCCCGTAAGGCACGTTTTAATGCATCATAAGAGAATGGATTTCGCAGCAATTCTTCTATACGTACAATTAAGTATCCTTGGTTTGCTTTATGTAATGCGCCAGCCCTAATCATCGTGAAGTCTGTAGTTAAAGCCCCAAACTGAGCTTCCTTCTCGGTTCTACCTATAAGGTTCTGATACGTGGGGTTGGCCTCCATAACGACTGGAGCACCTTTAAGGCTTGAATTGTCAATGATTACGTTTACCTCGTATTTTCTAAAAGGAGCTTCTCGCATCCAAGGTAAAGGAAAGGGAGTCTGTTGAGGTTCTTCTCCTCTTATAAAAACTTGCAAATTCTCGAGAATATCATTTTGTACATCATGAAGGAAATTTACAACTTCAACAGAGTCTTTGTAATTATCTATTACATCGTCAACTAAATGGCCGATAGCATACAGTGCGACGTCTCGGTTGAGCTTTTTGATTACTTCATGAATTCTACGCTCCATATCCAAGAATTGTCGCATCGTATTCGCGAGTTGTTCTTCGAGGCGGTCTCTTCTTTGTTGAATCTCATCTTTAGTGTTTTGTGGCAGCGTCATAAGTTCTTCTTCAGTGATCGGTTTACCTTTCACCACGGGTATAAGAAGCAAGCCTACAGGTGAGCTTTGAATTACAAAGCCCTCTTGTTGAGCTTTAGCATTAAGGTTTTCAATTAGTGCTTTTCTTTGATTCTCTAAATCTCTAAGCGTAGCTTCTCTTTTTCTAGAATAATCCTCACTTTCGAAAGATTTAGGCAAAGCCGATCGAATGTTCTCAATTAAGTTCTTGATGTCTTTCTGGAATTCTTTGCCTTTGCCAGCGGGTAGCTGAATTGCCTTTGGCTCATATTGGTTAGAAAAGTTGTTTACATAACACCAATCAGGAGGAACAGGCTCAGAACGAGCAATTTCTTCCACAAAACTCTTTGTGGCTGTAGTCCTACCCGTCCCGGGCCAACCTGCCACATAGATATTAAAACCATGATCTCGAATGCCAAGACCAAATTTTAACGCTCTCACAGCTCTCTCTTGACCAATAATCTCTCTCAGAGGAACTAAGCCTTCAGTTGTTGCACATTCCATAAAACCCGTTTCACACGTAATTCTCAGTTTTTCTGGAGACAATTCAATAACCATTATTCCACACTCAAACTGCCTAAAACACTGTTAATAATTCTCAACTGAGTTGGTATTATACCCTTCGGTACTCACTAAATGTATCTATAAAACGTTGCAAAATTTCTTTGTTCCTGACCTCTGGATGAAACAATACCCCATAAACACTACGATGCTTGTGTTTTATTGCCTCCACACACCGTGTTGATTCAGCTAAAACGTTAAAATCATTCGATGGTTCAACTGAGTAATTATGTAGTGCATACGCATCGAATGTAGAAGAGAATAGTGAGTTCTCTGCTAATGTCCTGATTTCTGTCATGCCTACACCTAAGCATATTTTTAAACGCAAGCCAAAAACTAATCCGAGTGTTTGCATGCCGGCGCATATTCCCAAAATTGGCTTCTTACTGGTTTTTGCCCATTCAAACTTGTCTAACTGATTTAGTGTAACATTATCTTTAAGTGGTGTTCCTGAAAGAATTACACAATCAGAGTTGTTTAGATCATCCTGCGTTACTTCTGTATAATGCTTCACGATATATTCGTTAATCTCTTGAATGATGGAGACTATTGGCAACACAAATTCATAGAAACCAAGTGAGTTCTTTTTACAATTCATGTCCAATACGAGAATCATTTAGGGACCAGTCTCCCTTCAGTGATATTGAACACGCCAGAGTTTCCCCGCGCTTCAACACTATACGTTAGAACTTCGAGCTTCTTCTTGAACAATGGTGCATCTAACACGGTCGTCTCGATTTCTCCACCTTCGCCGGATGGGCTTATTCCAAATTCTTTTTCCAACTCGATAAGCCTCTTTACTATACCAAGATCTATTTCCTTACCTAGCCAACCCTCATCAAGTGGATATGCAAAAATGCCTGAGATAAGCACATTGAAATGTTGCTGAAGGATTTCTTCTAAGAGCTGTCTTTGATCTCGTTTCCATAGCGGATTAAAACACCATAGGTCTAAATGCTGACAAATACGTTGAATTCGTGAAGATTGGTAGACTGACTCTACTGCACCTGTGACGATACCTTCAATCTGGTATTCTTCTATGGCTTCTGTGATTGCTTGCTCTAGATCTTTGAGTTCTTTCTCCTTCTTTCCGGCGGTTGTCTTTGTGATTAACGGTATTTCAAGTGCTTCTGCTTGCAGCTTAGTTAAATCAATGTTAGGTGTATGAAACATATAGCTTTCTTTGTTAGTGGATGCTAACGTGATAAGGCATGCTACTTTCTCATGCTTTGTTGCTATATGTAATGCGAGTGTAGAATCTTTGCCCCCCGAGAATAGTATGCCAAGCTTCATTGTGTTAGCGTTTAGGATTATTCCAACTTATATATGATGCTCAATGCAAAACAATCTGCCGTGTTTCACAATTGTTTCATGATGTTTCAAGCTATTGTTTCACTTAACACATATACCATTCATATGACTATTGTAATAAGAGAGGTGAATCAACATGAATGAAAACAAGAAAATAATAATTGCTTCTAGCTTCCTGATACTGGCGGCTATTATCGTAGGAATCGCGGCTGCAAACGCTTATAATTCTGCTCAAGCTGCGAATCTTTATGGAACATATGGCAACTATGGACAATATAGCTATGGTTCACAATACAATTACGGCTCTCCTTCCGTTCAACCTAACCCTTCGAACAATTACGGCGTATATGGAGGTCAAGGACCCTACAATAATGAATATGGCTACTACGGCGGTATGGGCGGAATGGGTCGTATAGGCGGCCGTGGTATGGGAATGATGGGTTAACCTTTACCTTTTTCCATTTCTCAAAAATCTACTGAAGGCGAATGAGAGAAAGAGTTTTTTTGTTCAGCATTTTCCGGATAAGGTTTGTTTGAAGCTTGAATATAATAAGCAAGATGCCTAATTTTATTGTCTCTTGACAGAAGCTTTTGGTTTCATTGGTACATTCTATTATGTTGATTCTTTTTTTGTTGAGTCCAATTTTATGTGAAAAAGAAACTGTTTCATGGATTGTTTCACTCAATACTTAAACCAGACTGTATGACTATAGTAATAATCAGAGGTGAAACACACAAATGAAAACTTGGAAAATGATCACCATCGTTGGAATCATACTCATAACAATTGGCTCACTAACTACTTCAGCACTTGCCTACATGTTTGGACGAGGAGGCTACACACCATACGGAACTAGTTCCACAGTCAATAATCCCTACGATATCTTTGGAGGCATAATGGGTGGAATGATGGGTGGCTATAACTATGCAACAACGCCGTATACCGGTCAATATAGCATGGGTTGCCGCGGCTGGAACGGTTATGTTGGGACACCTAGCATGACAACTGGAACTCTACTAAATATCACAACTGCAGTCAACATAGCCCAAAATTATGTTGTTTCAACAGGCAACACCAATCTGAAAGTGGATGAAGTTGAGGAGTACACGAGCAACTTCTATGTCTTAGTCAAAGAGAAAGACACAGGGTTTGGAGCATTTGAATTGCTCATCAACAAGGTTACTGGATCTATCAATCCTGAAATGGGTCCAAATATGATGTGGAACACAAAATATGGCGGGATGAGTAACAGCATTACAGGTAGAATCGGCGGTATGATGCGCGGCTTATTCACAGACACAACATCTGGACCAATGACAGTTACAATTGCTCAAGCAAAAGCTAATGCACAACAATTCCTTGATAGCAATTATCCGGGCACAACTGTTGGCGACGTTGATACATTCTATGGCTATTATCATATTGATGTACTTCAAGCAGGCAACACTTATGGTATGCTAAGCGTAAATGGCTATACAGGCCAAAAATGGTACCATAACTGGCATGGCAACTTTATACAAGCTGTTGAACTCTAAAAACAAACTTATTCTTTAACTCTTATCCTTTAATTTTCTATATTGTAATTAATCAGTTTAGTGCAACTACGTATATTTGCTGCTAATGTTAACTCCAACAGAGATATTACTCAATTATAGCTCATTGATGATCAGGTTTTTACGCTACAGATATTCTCAATATTCTTCATTGTCCTGATAATTTCTACAGGGACCTTCTTATGAACGACGTACACCGAAATTGCATAGCCGCTGTTTCCGACCTGTCGTGAATAGTTTGCGCGAATGTTAATGTCATTATCTGCTAGGATTTTGTCAATGTTTGCAAAGACTCCTGGTACGTCTCTATGGTAAATGAATAATGGATATACGGGCCTCTCTTCCAACTCAATGCTTTCTCCGGCATTGACTGAATTCGTGAAATCTCCACTACGCAAATATCCTGCGACGACACGCGCAATTTCCATAGATGTTTCCCGTTGGGCTTCTTGAGTTGATGCTCCGAGGTGTGCGGTAAAAATTACGTTATCGAGTTCTCGTAGTTTGTTCTTAAATTCAGCGCCTTCATTCTTCGGTTCTTCAGCGTAGACGTCCACGGCAGCGCCTGCAAGTCTTCGCTCCTTTAATGCATCGTACAATGCTTTTTCATCAATGTTGTTACCCCTTGAGGTATTAATGACATAAGCGGTAGGTTTCATGAGTGTGAGTTCTTTTTCGCCTATGATAACATCTTTGCCTCCGGTGTGGATAGTTATGTAATCTGCTTTCTTGAGAACTTCTTCTTTGGAAACAAACTTTATGCTGGATTCCAAGCAGGGCTTTATGTCATAACCTATGACTTCCATATCGAAACCCCGACGTGCTATGTCAGCTAAGCGTTGTCCAATCTTTCCACAACCTAAGATGCCCAATGTCTTGAATGCTAATTCAGTTCCCTTCAACTTCTCTTTGATCCAGACGCCTTGCTTTAGGGATAGGTAAGCTTGAGGAATATTGCGTGAAACACTCAACATTAACCCCAGCGTTAATTCTACGACTGCATTCGTGTTGCCATAAGGTGCAGATTTAATGACAATACCGTTCTCCGAGGCTGCCGCAACATCAATGTTGTCATAGCCTACCCCTGCGCGACCAATGATTTTCAGTTTGCCTTCTGCACCTGCTTCTATGACTTCTCGTGTGACTTTGGTGGCGCTTCTCACGATTAACGCATCAAACTGACCAATTTCGGCGATGAGCGCTGGTAATTCTCTTTTTTGACTATCGGTCTGTATACCAGTCTGTGTGAGTAAGGCTATGCCATCTTTTTCCAACCCATCATTCAGCAAAACTTTCATTCTTCAACAATCCATTTGCTATTTATTCTGGATATAACTCAAAGCTTCCTCAATGCTTTGGAAACCGTATTTCAGTTGGTCAAAATCCTTTTTGAGTGCAATCACATCTTGTTTAACTTCAAATGGCTTACGTTTTCCCTTAATCACGCTCAACATTAAATCACATAGATGTTTAACGTCTCCTTCTTGGAAACCGCGTCTAGTTACATCTTGAAAACCAATCCTTAAGCCAGAAGGATTTTCGCGATTACTCTGATCGTCGTAAGGCAATAAATTCTTGTTTAGTATAATGTTTGCATCTTCAAGGTCTTGGGCAATTTTCTTGCCACCACCAAAATTGCATACATCTACAGCGATTTGATGTGATCTAGTGAAACCTTTATTCTCGGCTAAGACCTTTACGCCGTTCTCATAAAGATATTGTCCGGCAATCTGAGCATTCTTAACAATTTGTTTCGCAAGTTCACTTCCAAACAGTTTCATCTCCAATGCTGCAATACCTAATGCGGGTAATCTTCCTAGATGTGTATTTGATGCACTTAGAGGGAATATTGCGAACTGAATTTTCCTAATTGCTTTCTCTAATCTCGGGCTGGATGGACTACCCATCACAACACCACCTTGAGGTCCTGGAAACGTTTTATGAGTAGACGAAGTTATGAAATCTGCACCCTCACGGAGTGGATCTTGGAAGGCTCCACCAGCAATGAGACCCAGTACATGTGAAGCATCATAAGCAACATAAGCCCCCACTTCCTCACAAACAGCGCGTAATTCTTTAACTGGATGAGGAAAAAGAAAGAGACTTCCACCGAATGTGACGATGCCTGGTTTAGCAGCTCTAATCACGTCGATTGATCTATCAACATCAATGTTTAATTCATTAATGTCGTAAACATGATTAATGTTCTCTAATCCAAGAACATTGCCAGCAAGACCTGTGTAGTCGTGAGAAATATGCGCTCCACAACTTAATGGAGTTACTACCATCTTACGATTCTTAGACGCTAACGATAAACCCTTGAACGTAGCAAGGTTAGCGTGGGTACCCGATACAATGCGTACGTCTGCCCAATCACATTTGAAGAGACATTTCATTAACTCTGTTGTGTAATTCTCGATAAGAGACATGTATTTTTGGCCTTGATAATATCGCTTCTTAACGTGCCCCTCAAGGTCGTTTTCGCCTTCTGCATATCGACCTTCAAGATCTG